>NZ_JBHVKJ010000011.1:0-112641 GCF_042798275.1 Nocardioides sp. NPDC057767
GCCCACAACTGCCTTCTCGGCGCGCCGGAACTGAGGACTCGGCGGGGGCTATTTGGCGGTGAGGGCGAGAGCAGAGGTGACCAGGAAGTCGCGGACCTGGTCGGGGGAGACGGAGCCGACGGTGGGTACGCCGGGGGCTGACTCGGAGACCAGGATGCCGACGCGGGCGAGCTGGAGGGCGCCCAGGCCGGAGGCGTAGAGCGTGTTGGCCAGGAGGTTGGCGTCCTTGACGTGGAGCTCGCCGGTGGCGGCGCCGTCCTCGAAGACCGTGGTCAGGATGGTGAGGCAGCCGTTCATCGCGCGGCCGAGGCGGAACAGTGCGCTCTCGGAGAGCTCGTCGAGCAGGTCGGAGCCGCTGCGGCGCATCAGTGTCTGGGCGCAGTCGACGAAGGCAGGGTGCTCGATGCCGTAGTCGACGAAGGTGCCGACGACGTCGCGGACCACGTCGATGGGTGAGCTGTCGCCCTCGGTCGCGATGAGCATCCGCTCGCGCAGCTCGTCGAGATAGCCGACCAGGGTCAGGGCGAAGATCTCGTCCTTGCCGGTGAAGTGCCGGTAGACGATCGCGCGGTTGATGCCGACGGCCTTGGCGATGTCCTCGATCTGGGCGTCGCTCACCCCGCGCTCGTCGAAGAGCTTGCGGGTGGCCGCGACGATGTCTGCCTCACGTGCGCGTCGGCGGGCCGCAGCGGCCGAGCGGCGGCCGTCCGATGCGGATCCGGCGGTCGTTGGTCGGGTGCTCACAAGCACACTGTACGCGGTGTGCAACTCCGAGTTGCACTCTGAGTGCGCCGCCTCACACCTCACCGCTGGAGAAGCGCCTCCCGAGCGCTCGCGACGTCGCCCGTGGTGACGTAGTCGACCCCGGCGACCGCCGCGCGGAGCACGGACGCCGTGCCGACCGCCGGCCAGGTGCCGACCGCGGCGCCCTGGCGGCGGTAGCGGTCGGCGAGCGCGGCGTCGAGCAGCCGGGTGTGGATGTGCACCTGCGCGAAGTCTCCGTCGTGGATGTCCGTGGGGTCGGGCTCGTCCTTGACCGCCACCTTCTCCATGCCCGTGCGCTCAGCGCCGGGGAAGTCGAAGTGGCTCGCCTCGAAGCTCATGAAGATCGCCTTGTCGCCGTGGCCCTTCCGGGATACCCAGCCGGGTCGTAGCGAGACGACCTTGCGGTAGAGCGCACGCATCTCGGCGGCACTCTGGCCCTTGAGCTCGACGACGAGCCGCACCCGGTGCCCGTGGACCCGCTCGGCCGCGTCGATGGCGTCGAAGGTCTCCTCGATCGTCGGCACCCGAACGCCCCGGAACTGCGGTGCCATCCACGAGCCCGCGTCCAGCGACTGCACCTCGGCGAGCGTGAACTCACGAGGGCTCGCGGTCCGGCGCTCGGGGAAGCGGGTCTCGACGTCGGTCGTCCGCCTGAAGTCGTCGTCGTGCAGCAGGACCCACTCGCCGTCGGCCGTGGGCTGGAAGTCCATCTCGATGAAGTCGGCCCGCTCGCGTACCGCACTGCGGAACGCGTCGAGGGTGTTCTCCGGGTAGTCGGACGAGTCGCCGCGCCACGCCATCACTCCGACCGGCCTGCTCCCGATGGCGTAGACGGCCGCGGGAGATCCCACGAACCTCGGTGCGCCGTGGTGCTCCTGGGCGATCGTCCGGAACCGGGTCTTCGCCACGTCCCGGGTCCTGAAGACGTACGCGGCATGGCCGGTCGCGTCGCTGGTGAGGTCGGCGACCTTCGTCCACCCTCGGTCGTCGTGGCGCTGGAGAGTGAGCACCCGGCCAGGCCGGGCGGGGGCGGCGGCGAGCGAGATCCGCACCGCGCTGCCGGCGCGCACCGACCTCGCCATGCGGGTCGTGACGGTCTGCGGCTGCCCGATGAGCGTACGTGGCTCCGTGACCCGCTGCGGCCAGGTCCGACCGTGGCGCTCGACGCCGGGGGCCAGGACCCGCCAAGGCATTCGCCAGGAGGACTGGGTCACGGTGAAGGTGTAGCGCCCGGAGGTCGCGGCGGTCCGGCTCTGAACCGGTTGCCAGCCGCCGTCGTGGTAGCGCTCCAGCCGCACCACCCGGCTCACGCTGGGCCCGATCGATCCGCTCAGCGTGTAGGACTCCCGCAGGATCGGCCCGGCGACGCTGGGGGAGGGGGCTGCAGCCGTGACCTCGGCCGAGGCGCCGCTGGTGACGGCGGGGACCGCGGTGAAGGCGAAAGGCCCGGGGACCATCGCCAGCGTCGCGAGCAGGGCGACGAGGCGGGCGCACAGGTGCACGCGGATTGAGGTCAACGGTTCGAGCGGGCGCACCTCCACCCGGTATCCAGATCAGGTCACTGTAGATACGTCCTGACGGTTTCGATCGTGTCCGCCTCGGCGGGGGTCTTGTCGTCGCGGTAGCGGACCACCCGGGCGAACCGCAGCGCGACGCCGCCGGGATAGCGGGTGGAGCGCTGCACCCCGTCGAAGGCGATCTCGACCACCTGCTCGGGTCGCACCTTCACCTGCCAGTCGTCGGTGCCATCGAGGGCGAGCTCGGTGAACCGCTCGGTCTGCCAGGCGAGCATCTGGTCGGTCATGCCCTTGAACGTCTTGCCGATCATCACGAACTCGCCGTCGGCGCCCCGGGCGCCGAGGTGGATGTTGGAGAGCCAGCCCTTGCGACGTCCCGAGCCCCACTCGATGCCGATGACGACGAGGTCGAGGGTGTGGACGGGTTTGACCTTGATCCAGCCCGAGCCGCGGCGTCCCGCCTCCCAGGGCAGGCCGACGCCTTTGACGACGACGCCCTCGTGGCCGGCGGCGAGCACGTCGGTGGCGAACAGCTCCGCCTCCTCGGTGTCCACCGTGACCAGCCGCGGCGGCCGATGCTGCTCCGGAACGACCCGGTCGAGCTCGGTGAGGCGCTGGTCGAGAGCGAGGTCGATCAGGTCGCGGCCGTCGACGTGGAGGATGTCGAAGAAGTACGGCACCACGACCGACCCGGGCGCCGAACGGGTCGCCGTGCGCGAGGCGGTCTCCTGGAACGGTCGCGGTCGGCCGTCGGGGCCGAGGGTCATCGCCTCGCCGTCGAGCACGAGCGTGTCGGCCGGGAACGAGGCGACGATCTCCGCCACCTCGGGCAGCCGCGAGGTGATGTCCTCCAGGGTGCGGGTCGCGATGCGTACCTCCGAGCCGGACTTGTGGGCCTGGATCCTGATGCCGTCGAGCTTGGTGTCGACCATGACCGCCTCGCCGAGCTTGGCCATCGCCTCCTCGACCGAGCCCGCGGAGGAGGCCAGCATCGGCAGGACGGGCCTGCCCACGACCAGCCCGACCTCGGCGAGTGCCTCCTCGCCGTCGAAGGCGAGCCCGGCGACCACCACGGTCGACCCGGCGAGCATCGCGGCGCGGCGTACGGCCGGCAACGGCACCTGCGCCGCTGCTGCCAGTGCCTCCTGGACAAGCGAGTCGAGGGCGCCTTGGCGGACCTCTCCGGTCACCACGCCCCGCAGCCATGCCTGCTCCGCCTCCGTCGCCGCGCCGAAGAGCGCCTCGGCCTCGCGCGCTCGCTCGACCTGCGAGCCGGCCCCGGCCACCCGCGACATCCGCTCGAACGCCTCGTGCACCTCGCCGACCGTCAGCGACGGCTCGGCGGCTGGCGACGGGAGCGCGCTGAGCGAACGCCAGCCCAGTCCCGTACGCCGCTGCAGCAGCGTCCCGGACAGATAGGCTGTCACGACCGGAAGCTCGTGGCGCGACGTGGCGGCGAGGCAATCCGCCAGCGCGGCGACCTTCGCCTTCCGTGACCGGGTCGCGGCGACGGCGTTCGAGGTGGAGACGATGTCGGCGAGCAGCATGCCTCCAGTGAACCTCACGGCACCGACAAACCGGGGTGACCTCGCGACTCGCCTACGCGGCAGGCAGCCGTTCCGGGTCGCGGCCGAGGAGGCTCAGGGCGTCGTGCCACGGGTCCTCGCCGTGCGCGGCGAGAGGTGCGGCGAGCGGCGCGGCGAACACCGGCGTGCCGCCGGGGCGGGCGGCGATCTGCCGGGCCAGGTCGAGGACGAGGGCGATGGTGCTCTCCGAGGGCCGGTAGCTGCGCCCGAGAGCCGTCGCGACGTCCCAGGCGTGGACGGCGGCGTCGAGCAGCTGCATGCTCAGTGCCACCGTGACGGTCGGCCGGAAACCGAACTCGGCGAGGTGGATGGTGGCCTCCGGATCCGCGGCGCCGAACGCGTCACGAACCCGACCCGCCGAGTCCCGCCATCGCCGGGCGACGTCGTCGACGGACACCGGCACGGACTCGTAGGCCGCGACCGGCGCGTCGCCGTCGGCGAGCGCGGTGGCGAAGCCGAGGTTCTGCCCGACCATGTGGCCGAACAGGTCGGCCAGGTCCCAGTCGGCGCACGGGGTGGGGACGGCCAGGTCGCCCACCTCGGAGGCGAGCGCGGTGGTGTCGTCGAGGGCGCGGTCGTACTCCACGAGCATGTCAGAAAAAGTAAGCATTCGTATATCGTAAGCAGAGGTAGATGATATGTCGAACGGTTACCATTCTGCGGTGGATCGACCCGAGCTCGGCTACCTGCTGTCCCGTCTGATGCGCGAGGTGATGGCGCGCGAGAAGCCGATCCTCGATGCCGCGGGACTGGAGATGTGGGACTACGCGGTGCTGACCGCGCTGGCGGAGTCGGACGCGCCCACGCAGGCACAGCTCGCCGCGACCACGGGGCGCGACAAGACCCGGTTGATCGGCAACCTGGACCGCCTCGAGGCCGAAGGCATGGTCGAGCGCCGGCCCGACCCCGCCGACCGACGCAACCGGATCGTGTCCCTGACGCCCGCCGGCTCGCGGGTTCTCGCCCGCTGTCGCGAGGCCATCGGAGCCATGGAGACTGAGCTGCTGGCCGATCTGGACCCCGGCGACCGAGCCGGGTTCGAGCGGGCGTTGGCGGCTCTGGCCGAGGCCGGCCGTTGAGCGGGACGCTCGCCGCCACCCGGGCGTGGCTCCGGGACGAGCTGCCGGACCTGATGAAGAGGCACCGGGTGCCCGCTGCCGCCGTCGGCGTTCTCCAGGACGGTCAGGTCCTCGACCACGCCGTCGGCATCCTCAACCTCGACACCGGGGTCGAGGCCACCACCGACTCGCTCTTCCAGATCGGCTCGATCACCAAGCTGTGGACCACCGACCTGGTGATGCAGCTCCTCGACGAGGGCCGGATCGGCCTCGACGACGAGATCATCCGCCACCTGCCAACCTTCCGGGTCGCTGACGAGGACGCGACCCGAACGATCACGGTGCGTCAGCTGCTCGCCCACACGGCCGGCTTCGAGGGCGACGTCTTCACCGACCACGGACCCGGCGACGACGCGGTCGAGCGGTTCGTCGCCTCGATGGGCGACCTGCCGCAGGTCTTCACGCCGGGGGAGCGGTTCTCCTACTCCAACGCGGGCTTCGCGGTGCTCGGGCGCCTGGTCGAGGTGCTGCGCGGCACCACCTGGGACCGGGCGCTCCACGAGCACCTGGCGGCCCCGCTGGGTCTCACCCACATCGCCACGACGCCCTATGACGCGATCCGGTTCCGCACCGCCATGGGTCACATCGACCCGGGCCCTGAGCATGTGCTCCGCCCTGGCCCGTCCTGGGGGATGGCACGGGCCAGCGGTCCCGTCGGCGCGATGCTCTCGATGCGCGTACGCGACCTGCTCGCCTTCGCCGCCATGCACCTGGCCGGCGGCATCGCCGGCGACGGGACCCGCGTCGTCTCTGCGGCCTCCTGCGCCGATGTGCTGACCCGGCAGGTCGGCCACCCCGCCTCCACCCGGTCGGAGGCGCGCGGGCTGGGCTGGTCGCTCGACGACACCAGACAGGGGATCGTCGGCCACGACGGTCAGACGATCGGGCAGTCGGCGTTCTTCCGGATGGTGCCCGAGCACCGCCTGGCGGTCGCACTGCTCACCAACGGCGGCGACACCTATGGGCTCTACCACGACGTCGTCGGCCACCTCCTCCACGACCTCGCCGGCGTACGCATCGCGCCCGACCCGGTGCCACCCCGCCGGCCTCCGCCCGGCTTCGACGCCGACCGCCTGCTCGGCACCTACCGCGCCCGGATCGTCGACTGGACGCTGCGCCGGGCACCCGACGGGCGGCTGCGGGCCGAGGAGATCCCCGGTCCCGAGGCAGCCGCCGTCGGGGACGAGCCGCGGAGCTATGAGGTCCTGCCGTACGCCACCGACCAGGTGGTCACCGCCGACCCCGTGCACGGCGTGCACCACGTCTTCGGCTTCACCGGCCGCGACCGGGGCGGGCGCGCCACGCATCTGACCACGAGCCGGGTCTTCCCTCGGGTTGACCTCGACGCATGAGCGCGCAGCGGACGGTCCGTCCGGGCTACCCGGTGGGCCTCGCCTCGATGTTGCGGCCGCTCCGGCGCGGGCTCGGGGACCCGACGTACAAGATCCTCGGCGAGGACCACTGGCGCGCTGTCCGTACGCCGCACGGACCCGCCACGCTGAGGCTGCGCCAGCGCGACAGCGAGGTGGAGTCCGAGGCGTGGGGCGAGGGCGCCGAGTGGGCGCTGGAGCAGGTGCCGGCGCTGCTCGGGGCCGACGACCGCCCGGAGGAGTTCCGCACCGACGACCCGCTGCTCACCACGCTGCTGGAGCGCTTCGAGGTGCCCCGGTTCGGGCGCACCGGACTGATGCTGGAGGCGCTGGTGCCTTCGATCATCGAGCAGAAGGTGACCAGCAGCGAGGCGTTCCGGGGCTTCGGCAACCTGGTCCGGCGTTTCGGCGAGGTCGCTCCAGGGCCGGGCGCCGACCACGGCCTCCGGGTGCAGCCCTCGCCGGAGACGCTGCGCACGATTCCCAGTTGGGACTGGCTGCGGCTGCCGGTCGACCCCGCCCGGTCCAAGGCCGTCCTGCAGGTGGCTCGGGTGGCCGCCGCCGTCGAGCGCACCGCGGCGCTTCCCGGCGAGGAGGTCGAGCGCCGGCTGACCACGATCCCGGGCGTCGGCGAGTGGACCGTCGCCGAGGTGCGCCAGCGGGCGCTCGGGGATCCGGACGCGGTCAGCTTCGGCGACTACCACCTGGCCAAGGACGTCGGGTGGGCGCTGACCAACAAGCCGTGGGACGACGATCGGCTTCGCGTTTATCTGGAGAGCTTCCGGCCGCATCGGGCTCGCGTCGTCGCGCTGATCTATCGGGGCGCCGGGAAGCGGCCTCGGCGGGGGCCGAAGATGTCGCCTCGGACGCACTTGCCTTCTTGATCCATCTGGCTTTACTGCTGAGTCGGCGCATCAGCCCCCTCTGGCTCGCTTCGCTCGCCAGACACGGGGGCAGATGCGCCGACTCGGCAGGCCTTCAGAGCAGCGGTCGCAAGGGGGTTAGCACGAGCTCGGTGAACTTGCGGTGGATGTCGCGGGCGGCCCACTCGGCAGCGGTCAGCTCGAGCGCGTTGGACTCGTCTCGGGAGAAGATCTCCTCCATCTGCTTGGCGACGTCGCGGTCGAAGATCTCCAGGTTGATCTCGTAGTTGCCGGTCAGCGAGAGGCGGTCGATGTTGGCGGTGCCGACGGTCGACCAGAAGCCGTCGACGGTGGCCGTCTTGGCGTGGATCATCGCGTCCTTGAACCGCAGGATCCGCACCCCCGCGTCGAGCAGCTGGGAGAAGTAGCCGCGCGAGATCCAGTCGACCACGACGTGGTTGGACTTCAGCGGCAGCAGGATGCGGACGTCGACCCCGCGCTGCGCGGCGGCCTTGAGGGCGTTCACGAAGTCCTCGTCGGGGACGAAGTAGGCGGTGGTCAGATAGATGTTGCGGGAGGCTCGGTTGATCGCCTCCAGGTACATCGAGCGGATCGGGAACATCCACAGCCGCGGCACGTTGCGGTGGAACCGCAGGTCGGGATCCCAGGAGGGCGCGGTCTCGATCAGCAGCGGACCCTCGGTGCCGGCCCGATGGGTCAGCGGGTGCGGCCGGCGCCGGTTGAGGTTCCAGAAGTCGGCGAACGCCCTGCGCAGATCCCACACACCGGGCCCGGTGATCCGCACGTGGGTGTCGCGCCACTCGGTGGCGTACGCGGTCCCGAGGTTGTAGCCACCGACGAACCCGACGGTGTCGTCGACGACCAGGATCTTGCGGTGGTCGCGGCCGTAGCGGGAGAGGTCGAAGAAGCGCCAGCCGGCCGCGTAGGTCGGGTAGCGCAGCACGTGCATACCTTCGGGGAAGCGCTTGAAACGGGCCGGGACCACGAGGTTGGCGAGCTCGTCGAAGATGCAGTAGACCTCGACGCCGCGCTCGGTCGCCGCGGCCAGGGCCTGCTTGAACCGCTGGCCGACCTCGTCACCCTTCCAGATGTACGTCTCGAGGAAGATCTGCTTCTTCGCGCCCTCGATGGCGGCGATCATGTCCTCATAGAGGTCGTTGCCGAAGGTGTAGGTGGTCACCGTGCCGTCGCCGACCCCGTTCGTCCGCGGCGGCGTGACCGGGAACGGCTGGGCGCGCTTTCCGCGGCTGCGGTAGGCGTCGACGAGGCTCAGCACGATGGCAAGCGCGACCGGCACGCCGAAGACGGCGAGGAGCAGGCGGCGTAGGAACCTCATGACGCCCCCCGGCGACAGTCTCATCACGGTTCCAATCTAACCGGCTCGTCCCTGCCAGACACACCGGTGCGGTCATCTACCCCATGCCGATGGTTTCAGCGGTCGCGGCCACCCTCCGACCAGCATGCGAGAACGACCTTCACGGCGGCGTGAGACCGGGTGGAGGATCTGTGATCCCCGTCACCTACTGGCGGGTAAGTCGTTGAACTCGAATACCTCCCAACCTGTTCGTGGACACGTCGGGGCCGGGTCGTTGCCCTCAGAACTGAAACGTGTTCTACTACAGGGCGAAACGTGAGCCGAGTCACAAGACCTCGCGGAAGGTGCAGGATGGCAGTGCAGTTCGCCTCGCTGGTCCGAGGTGTCGGCGGGATGGGCTTGATGACCGGAGAGGTCGTCAAGGGGACGTTCACGACCAAGTTCCAGATGCGGGAGTTCCTCGAGCAGGCCTGGTTCATCACGAGTGTCACGATGATGCCCGCGGTGCTGGTCTCGATCCCGTTCGGAGCCGTCATCTCTCTGCAGGTCGGCAACCTCGCCGGTCAGCTCGGGGCACAGTCGTTCGCCGGCGCGACCGCGGTGCTCGCGGTGGTCAGGGAGGCGGCGCCGATGGCGGCCGCGCTGATCATCGCCGGGGCCGCCGGGTCGGCGATCTGCTCCGACATGGGGTCGCGCAAGATCCGTGAGGAGATCGACGCGATGGAGGTGCTGGGCATCGACCCGGTCGTCCGGCTGGTGGTCCCTCGCGTCCTCGCCTGCCTGTTCGTCTCGGTGATGATCAACGGGATCGTCATCGCGACGGGCATCGGTGGTGGTTACTTCTTCACGGTGATCGTCCAGGGCGGCTCGGCCGGAGCGTTCCTGTCGAGCTTCACCGCGCTGGCGAGCCTGCCAGACCTCTACATCTCGATGGTCAAGTCGGCCCTGTTCGGGTTCCTGGCCGCGATCATCGGCGCCTACAACGGCCTCAACGCCCAGGGTGGCCCCAGCGGCGTCGGCCGAGCGGTCAACGAGGCCGTGATCATCGCTTTCATGATGCTGTTCGTCCTCAACTCCATCATGACCGCGATCTACTTCCAGATCGTTCCTCAGGACGGGTTGTGATCCTCCGGTGTCCAACACGCTGGCCCAGGTGGGCAACCAGATCGTCAAGGAGCAGCGCCAGGCCGTCGAGGGCTATGGCGACCAGCTGCTCTTCTACGCCAAGGCCTTGGCCTGGGCACCCCGCACCATCCGCCGCTACAAGCGGGAGGTGCTCAACATCCTGGCCGAGGTCGCCTTCGGCGCCGGTGGCCTGACGATGATCGCCGGCACCGTCGGTGTGATCGCGTTCATGGCGTTCTTCGCCGGCTCCGAGGTCGGCATCCAGGGCTACGCGAGCCTGAGCCAGATCGGGGTCGCGAAGTTCTCCGCGTTCATCTCGGCCTTCTTCAACACCCGCGAGGTCGCCCCGCTGATCTCCTCGATCGCGCTCGCCGCGACCGTCGGCTGCGGCTACACCGCACGCCTCGGCGCGATGCGCATCAGCGAGGAGATCGACGCGCTCGAGGCGATGGGCGTGCCGAGCCTGCCCTACCTGGTCACCACCCGGATGATCGCCGGGTTCTTGGCGGTGATCCCGCTCTACATCGTCGCCCTGTGCGCCTCCTACCTCAGCCCGCGGCTGATCACGACGCTGATGTACGGGCAGTCGGGCGGGACCTACGACCACTACTTCCTGGCATTCCTGCCGCCGATCGACATCCTCTACAGCTTCCTCAAGCTGATCATCCTCGCGGTCGCGATCATCCTGATCCACTGCTACTACGGCTACACCGCCTCCGGCGGCCCGGCCGGTGTCGGGATCGCGGTCGGCAAGGCGATCCGTACGTCCATCGTGACCGTCGTCGTCGCCGACTTCTTCCTGAGCTTCGCGATCTGGGGCTCCACGACCACCGTCCGGATCACGGGATGAGGGCGGTGGCGGCCAGATGTTGATGGGAATCCAGCGCGACACCCGCGCCGAGCACACCAAGCTCTTCGTCTCCGGGATCGCCTTCACGGTGACCCTGGCTCTGCTCATCACGCTCTGCGCGGCGATCTACCAGAAGGCGTTCGTGCAGTTCACCACGGTCAGCGTCGAGGCCGACCGGGCCGGCCTGCAGCTGCCGCGCTACGGCGACGTACGCATGCACGGCGTCATCGTCGGCCAGGTCCGCGAGATCCGTCAGGATGGGAAGAAGGCTGTCATCGAGCTCGGCCTCGAGCCGGAGCAGGCCGAGCAGATCCCGGCCAACGTCAGCGTCGCGATCAAGCCGACGACGTTGTTCGGGCAGAAGTACGTCGAGTTCATCGACCCCGCCGGAAAGCGGACCGGCGCGCTCAGCGACGGCACCGTGATCCCTGCCGACCGGGTCCGCACCAGCGTCGAGCTCGACGTGATCCTGGCCCGGCTCTTCCCGCTGCTGAAGTCGATCCGCCCCCAGGACCTCAACAGCACCCTGCACGCCCTCGCCACGGCGCTCTCCGGCAACGGGGAGAAGCTCGGCGAGACCCTGGTCCAGCTCAACGACTACCTCGAAGAGATGAACGTCCACCTCCCCACACTCGAACGCGACCTCGAGGACATGGCCGACGTCGCCGAGACCTACTCCATGGCCGCCCCCGACCTGGTCAAGGTCCTCGAGAACACCACGACCACCGCCAAGACCGTCTCGGAGCAGCGCCGTCGTCTCGGCGGCCTGCTCACCTCGGTCACCGGTGTCGCCGACACCTCGAAGGACCTGCTCGCCGAGAACGAGAAGGCGATCAGGTACGAGACCGAGCTGGCCGTGCCGCTGCTCAAGCTGCTCGCCGACTACTCCCCGGAGTACACCTGCCTGCTGCGGGGCCTCGACGACTACACCGAGCTGCTGGCAACCGTCTTCCAGCAGAACCGGGTGCGCCAGACGATGGTCCTCGACGGCACCCAGAAGCCGGCGTACGGCCGTGACGACCGCCCCGAGTGGGGCGAGATCGGTCACGGACCGTGGTGCGACGGGCTGCCGACCCCGAAGGTGCCGGCCGGGCCGATGGAGCTGGAGAACGGCACCGAGGACGTCCCGTGGGCCCCCGGGAACGGAGGTCTGCAGTGAACAAGCGCGATCTGAAGACCGCCGTCGCCGGGACCAAGCTGGTCGTCTTCACCATCATCTCGGTCCTCGTCACCGGCACCCTGGCCTCGATCATGGGCAACGTCGGCTTCGGAGACCGGGTGCCCTACCGTGCCGAGTTCACCACCGCCTCGGGCCTGAGCGAGGGAGACGACGTACGCGTCGCCGGCATCACCGTCGGCGAGGTGCTCTCCGTCGAGATCGAGGGCGGTGACCACGCGATGGTCACCTTCCGGGTCGACAAGACGGTGCCGCTCACGACCGCCAGCGGTGCCCAGGTCCGCTACCTGAACCTGGTCGGTGACCGCTACCTCGCGCTCACCCAGGACGCCGGACAGGAGCCGGAGGCCGATGCGACGCCGTTGCGTGAGGGGCAGGCGATCGCGATGGCCAACACCACGCCCGCGCTCGACCTGACCGAGCTCTTCAACGGCTTCCAGCCGCTCTTCCAGGCGCTGCAGCCCAAGGACGTCAACAAGCTCTCGCTCAACCTGATCCGGGTGCTGCAGGGGGAGGGCGGCACGGTCGCGAGCCTCCTCTCGGAGACGGCCGAGCTGACCAGCGCCCTGGCCGAGCGCGACCAGCTGATCGGCGACGTGATCACCAACCTGTCCAAGACGCTCAACACCGTCAACGAGCACCACACCGAGCTCGCCGAGCTGATCCAGCAACTCAGCGGCTGGATGAAGGACCTGGCGCGCGACAAGGAGGCGATCGGCGACTCGATCTCCTCGATCGGCGACCTCACCGACGAGCTGGCCGGGTTGCTCACCGACGTACGCCCGTTCCTGAAGGAGGACATCAAGCAGCTCGAGCGCGTGGTGGCCATCCTCAACAAGCCGGGCAACCAGAAGCTGCTCGACCGGACTCTCGAGCGGCTCCCGGAGACCCTGGAGTCGCAGGCGCGGATCGGCAGCTACGGCTCCTGGTACAACTACTACCTCTGCGACCTCGACTTCTCGATCAAGCTGCCCTCGCTCGGTGAGCTGCTCGACAACTCGCCCGCCGTCAAGGCGATCCAGAAGCAGCTCGACAACGTGGCCTTCTACAGCCGGGCGGAGAGGTGCAAACTCTGATGGCTCATCACTCCGACACTCAGCTCAAGCGCACCGGCGTGATCACCATCGTCGCGATCGCGCTGGCGCTCACCGCGGCGTTCAACCTGCGCAAGCTGCCCTGGTTCGCCGGCACGACCTATCAGGCCGAGTTCTCCGACACCAGCGGCCTGCACGTGGGCAACCGGGTGGAGATCGCCGGCATCCGGGTCGGGCGGGTCAGCGACATCGAGATCGACGGCGCCAAGGTCGTCGTCTCCTTCTCGGTCGACGGCACCGAGATCGGCCATCGCAGCGAGGCGAAGATCGGGGTGCTCAACCTGCTGGGGGAGAAGTACCTCGACATCACCCCGCAGGGCGGCCGCACGCTCGAGGCCGGCTCACGGATCCCGCTGGCGCGCACCAGCGCGGGCAGCGACATCGTCGGCACGTTCGGCGACCTGGCCGAGACGACCGAGGCGATCGACACCCAGCAGCTGGCCAAGGCGCTGACCACGATGTCGGGCACCCTCGACAAGGCCGGACCCGAGGTGCAGGGCGCCTTCCAGGGCATCGCGGCGCTCTCCCAGACGATCGCCGCCCGCGGCGACGAGCTGGAGTCGCTGCTCCAGGACGCCGAGAAGGTCGTGCAGCTCGTCAACGAGCGCAAGCAGGACATCATCAGCGTGATGGAGAACGGCGACCAGGTCTTCGCCGAGCTGATCCAGCGCCGCCAGGCCATCCACCAGCTGCTGGTCAACGCGACCGCGCTTGCCGAGCAGCTGCAGGCGCTGGTCAAGGAGAACCAGAAGCAGATCGGGCCCGCGCTGGACGCGCTCAACCAGGCGCTGAAGTTCCTCAACGCCCGCGACGAGGACCTGACCAAGACCATCCAGAACTACGGGCCGTACGCGTCGATCCTGATCAACATCATCGGCACCGGTCCCTGGTTCGACGCCTACCTCGCCAATCTGACCGGCATCGTGAGTGGCGAGTTCGTGCCCGGACGACGACCAGGGATCGTGGAATGACAAAGAACTTCTGGGGCCGCAAGTGGGCCGCGTTGCCGATCGCGCTCGTGCTGATGTGCGGGCTGCTGCTCGTCTCCGAGGTCGCCTCGCCCGACACCAAGATGGTGACCGTCAGCTTCCCGCAGGCGGTGAGCATCTACGAGGGCTCCGACGTGGTCATCATGGGCGTCGAGGTCGGCAAGGTCGCGTCACTGGAGCCGAAGGGCGACCACGTGGATGCGGTGATCGAGTACGAGAGCGACTACAAGCTGCCCGAGGACGTGAAGGCGGCGATCGTGACGCCGACGCTGGTGGCGGACCGGTTCGTGCAGCTGACGCCGGCCTACACCGGTGGGCCGGCCCTGGCCGACGGCGGTGAGATCCCGATCGAGCGCACCGCGGTGCCGGTCGAGCTCGACCGGATCTATGCCAGCCTCTCCGAGCTGACCACAGCCCTGGGGCCCAACGGTGCCAACAAGAACGGCGCGCTCAGCGACGTGCTGCGGGAGGGGGCCGACGCCCTGGAGGGCAACGGCGAGATCGGCAACCAGGCGATCGCGGACATGTCCGAGGCGGCCCAGGTGCTCGGCGGCAACTCCGAGCAGCTGTTCAGCACCCTCTCCGAGCTCTCCGAGGTGACCAGGACGCTGGCGAGGAACGACGACACGACCGAGAAGTTCCTCACCGACCTCTCGACGGTCTCCACCCAGCTGGCGGGGGAGAGCGACGAGCTCGACCAGGCGCTCGCCGCGATCGCGCAGGCGGTGAAGGTGACCAAGTCCTTCGTGGAGAACAACCGTGACGCCCTGGTCGGTGACGTCAAGGAGCTCAACAAGACGCTCAACATCCTGGCCAAGGAGAAGGAGACCCTCGGCACCGTGATCGACCTGGCCCCGCTGGGCATCGGCAACCTGGCCGAGTCCTTCGACCCCGCCTCCGGCTCGGTGGGCTTCCGGCTGCAGGTGGGCCCGATCGGCTCGGACCTGTCCAACATCCTCTGCATGGTCGTCGAGAACGACCAGATCCCGGGCGCCAAGGAGATCTGCGCGCTGTTCAAGGCGCTGCTGCCGACCGGGTCGACCGCTCCGGCCGGCCAGGCGCTCACCGAGGGCAGCGCGCCCACCGACCGCGACACCGAGACCGGGCTGCCGCTCGACACCGGCACCCAGGCCAAGCAGCCGGAGGTGGAGCCCGAGGTGGTCACCGAGAGCGGGATCGGTGCGCTGAGCGGGTCGCTGCAGGACCTGATGTCGGGAGGCAAGAAATGAAGGTGCGCGTCTTCCTGGCGATGCTCGGCATCGTCGCCGCGGCGAGCGGGTGCGGCGTACAGGCCTACGACCTGCCGCTCCCCGGCAAAGAGGTCGCCGAGGGTGACGGCTACGTCGTCACCGCGAAGTTCGACGACGTCGTCGACGTGGTGCCGCGCACCAAGGTGATGGCCAACGACGTGCCGGTCGGCCAGGTCGACGAGGTCGAGCGCGAGGGCTGGCACGCCAAGGTCACCATGACCATCCGCAAGAACATCGAGCTTCCGGCCGACGCGCTGGCCAACGTACGCCAGACCAGCCTGCTCGGAGAGAAGTACATCGCCCTGGTGGCCCCCGAGGGCTCCACCGTCGCCAGCGCAGGCAAGCTGGGCGACGGCGCGACCATCGGACTCGACCGCACCAACCGCAACCCCGAGGTCGAGGAGGTGCTCGGCGCGCTCTCCTTCCTGCTCGCGGGCGGGGGCGTCGGGCAGCTGAAGACGATCAGCGACGAGCTCAACACCATGATGGACGGGCGCACCGGCGACATGCGGGCGCTGCTGGGCAACCTGGAGACCACGGTCGCCTCGCTCAACCAGCAGAAGGGCTCGATCATCAAGGCGATGGAGCAGGTCGACCGGCTGACCCGCACCCTCAACAAGGAGTCCAAGTCGATCGAGGCCGCCATCGACTCCTTCGGGCCCGCCCTCGAGGTGCTCCGCCAGCAGCACGCGGACCTGCTGAAGATGATGAAGGCGCTCGACCGGCTCGGCGTGGTCGCGACCCGGGTGATCAACCAGAGCGGCGCCAACCTGACCACCGCGCTCGACGAGCTGGCGCCGACGCTGCGCGAGCTCGCCGACGCCGGTGACTCGCTGCCGCGCGGCCTGATGATGGCGGCCAGCTTCCCGTTCCCCGAGAACGCCTCGGGGCTCGCGATGGGCGACTACTCCAACGCGCTGTTCCACATGGACCTCGACCTCGGCAAGCTGGTCGGCAGCCTCACCAACGGCGAGTCGCCGGGTCTGCTGCCGCAGGTCTTCCAGATCTGCCTTTCCTACTCCAAAGGGTGCGAGGCGATCCAGCCACTGGCCAAGGCGCTGTGCGACCTGACCAACATGCAGATCACGTGCTCCGTGGTCGGCAAGGAGGACACCGCGGCCAAGCCGGGCGAGAAGACGCCCGAGCTGCCCGACATCTCCGACCTGCTGCCCAAGAGCTCGGCCTCGACCTCGACCAGGACGCCGGGGCTCGAAGGTCTGGTCCCCGAGATCGCCGAGGGCCTCTCGGCGCCGGCGGACACCGACTCGCCCACGGCCGAGCCGACCACCGGGGGCCTGCTGGGCCTCCTCGGACTGCTGGGAGGCGGCAGCTGATGACACGGAGCGTACGCAACAAGCTGGTCGTCTTCCTGGTGCTCGCCGCGGTCGGCATCTTCTACGTCTCGGCCGCCTACCTCGGAGTCGTCGACCGGGTCCTGGGCCGCCATGTGGACGTCTCGGTCGACCTGCCGGCCTCTGGCGGGCTCTACGTCGGGAGCGAGGTCAACTACCGCGGCATCGGCATCGGCCGGGTGGCGTCGATGACCGTCACCGCGGAAGGCGTACGCGCGGAGCTGGAGCTCGACCCCGGCACCGAGGTGCCGCGGGACGCGAAGGTGGAGGTGCACAACCTGTCGGCGGTGGGGGAGCAGTACATCAACTTCATCCCCGAGTCCGCCTCCGGGCCCTACCTTTCCGAGGGCGACGTCGTGACCGCCGGGCCCGAGGCGATGCCGGGCACCACCGACGAGCTGCTCACCGAGCTCAACAGCTTCACCACCTCGATCAACGGCGAGGACCTGAGCACCGTGGTCGCCGAGCTCGGCACGCTGTTCCGTGGCAACGCCGAGAACCTGCGTACGTTGCTCGACTCGGGCTCCACGCTCGTCGACGAGGCCTCGGCCCACCAGGAGGAGACCATCCGGCTCCTCAACACCAGCCAGACGGTGCTCCAGACGCAGAAGGAGCACAGCGGCGACATCCGCGAGTTCGCCAAGGGACTCGAGGAGGTCACCGCGACGCTGGACAAGCGCGACCCGGAGCTCCGCGAGATCTTGCAGGGCGGCGAGGCGACCGCGGTCCAGGTGCAGTCGCTTCTCGACGGGCTGCAGCCGCTGCTGCCGGTCTTCCTGGCCAACCTCAGCACCGTCAACGAGGTGCTCACCGCCCGGCTCCCCGCGATCGAGCAGACGCTGGTGACCTTCCCGCGTGTCGTCGCGACGGGGTTTACCGGCTCGCCCGGTGACGGCTACGGTCACCTGTCGATGGGCTACGTCTACACCACACCGCCGTGCCAGGAGGGCTACAAGCCCGCCGACCAGTGGATCCCCGGCACCGTGATGGAGGACCAGCCGCTCTACCCGGCCAAGTGCACAGACGAGCGGGCCCAGCCCGGCTACCAGGGCGACAACCCGATCATGCAGCGCGGCGTCAACATGGTGCCGAAGCCCGAAGGCGTCGGAAAGTACGTGACGACCTACGACCCGAAGACCGGGCGCACCCAGCTTCCCGACGGAAAGACGGTCACGATGTCCACCCCGACCGATGACGGAGGCCTCGTCTCGGCCCTGTCCGACGACTCCTGGCGATCGATGATCCTGGGAGAGGAGTGATCCGAATGAGTTCTGACAACCCCCTCGAGGTCAAGCTCGCCCTCGCCAGACTGGGGCGGGTCAACACCGTGCTCGCGGTGCTCGTCGTGGTCCTGGTCGTGCTGGCGGCAGCCGTCTTCATCGGCGGCGCCCGGGTGCTGCCCTGGACGACGCCCGCCGAGGCCGCGGCGGCCGACTACGACGAGGTGAAGGCGGTCGCCGAGGACGGGGTGATCGCGTTCCTCGATGTCGACTACCGTGACATGGACCCGCGGATCCAGGCGGTCAAGGAGATCTCGACCGGCACCTTCGGCAAGGAGTACACCGCCATCGCCGAGCAGATCCGGCAGGCCGCGATCCCCGCCCAGACCATCTCCAAGGGCAAGGTCAAGCAGGTCGGCATCCGGGCGATCGGGTCGAAGAGCGCGGTCGTGCTGGTCGCCGTCGACTCGGTCGTCACCAGCAGCCAGACCGCCGAGCTGAAGAAGAGCGACACCTGCCCCTACGACGGTGCGCGGTGCTCGAAGTACCGCTTCAAGGTGTCGCTGGCCAAGACGAAGGACGGATGGCGCATGTCCGACCTGGCAGGAGTCAACTGATGAGCGAGCGTCAGCGAGTGAACAATGGGATCCTCATCGGGCCGCGTCCGTACCATGGCGCGTGCGCTACGGCTACGACCGGAGCGAGGTCGAGCGGCGAGCTTGCTCGTCCGCTCGCGCCGAGCGAGGGAGTTACTGGGCGAAGCGCAGAGGCGGTCCGATGACAGGCGTACGAGCGAACGGATCGGTCTCCACCGGCCAGAAAGAGTGCCCCTTCTGCGCGGAGACGATCAAGGCCGCCGCGATCAAGTGCCGCTACTGCGGGTCCGACCTGCTGCCGCCGGCCGAGGACGAGAAGGAACCCCAGGACGTACGTGACGAGGTGGCTGCTCCGGAGGACGCGGAGACCGAAGCACAGCCTCAAGCTGAGGTTGAGGGTGAGGCTGAGAACGAGGAGCGCGTGGGGTTCGCCGAGCGGTGGCTGGGCGACGGGAGCCGTGTGCTGACGGCCGTTCTCGGCGTACTCGTCCTGGTGGCCGGTGGCGTGCTCTGGCTGGCCGTCGACATGGCGTCGAAGGACGACGTGGCGCCGGGCGGCGAGCTGACCGCGGCCGGATCCAGGGCGGCGATCATGGAGCACTCGGTCGGGCTGGCCCAGACGGTGATGTCCTACCAGGCCGCCAGCGCGGAGAAGGACATCGCCGCCGCGAAGAAGCTGATGACGCCGGCGATGCAGAAGGAGTACGACAAGACGCTGCCCGCCGAGGACAAGCGCAAGGAGCAGGCCGACCTCGGGATCAAGGTCGACGCCGAGGTGGCACCGCTGTCCGAGGAAGGGGCGAAGGCCGCCGAGGAGGGCAAGGCCTGCGTCGACGAGGACTGCGCCGCATCGATCATCTCCGCCACCGAGGAGTCCGCGAAGGTGCTGCTCTTCGTCAATCAGAGCGCGACCGCGCCGAAGACGAAGAACACCGTCGTCAGCCCGACCTGGGAGGTGTTGACGCTGGTCAAGGACGACGGCGGCTGGCTGATCTCCGAGATGAAGGCCGCCTCCTAGGTCGAGACGGAGCCCGAGACGAGGGGGCCTAGTCTCAGCATGAGGTCCCTTCGGGGACGTCACTGTCCCTGATATGGTAGAACGTGTTCTAGTTTCACTGCTCGAGGAGGGCACATGGCCGGCTCACGCCAGTCCGTACAGCTGACCGAGGCGGAGATCGAGGAGTTCCTCGGCTCGCAGATGAAGGTGCAGGTCGCGACCGTCGGTCCCGACGGTGCGCCGCACCTGACCACGCTGTTCTACGTGCTCGACGAGGGCAGGATCGTCTTCTGGACCTACGGGTCCTCGCAGAAGGTCCGCAACCTGCGCCGCGACCCCCGGGTCACCTGTTTGGTCGAGGACGGCGTCGACTACTTCGAGCTGCGCGGGGTGAGCATCACCGGCAAGGCGCGGCTCGTGGAGGACTACGACGAGATCAAGGGCATCGGGTCGCGGGTGATGACCCGGATGGCCGGCGGTGCGGATCTGGGTGAGCTCGGCGAGGAGCTGGTGTCCAAGCAGGCCCACAAGCGCGTCGGCATCGTCATCGAGCCCGACAAGGTCGCAAGCTGGGACCATCGCAAGCTGGGCGCGCTGCCCGGTCAAGGCTGACTTCGATGATGACGAGGACAAGGAGACGGACATGGCAAAGGTGATCGCGGACTTCGACCTGTGCGAGTCCAACGGGATGTGCGAGTCGTTCGCTCCCGACGTGTTCGAGATCGACGACGACGACTACCTGCAGATCGCGGACCCGACGGTGACCGACGAGAACCGCGACCGCGTCGAGCAGGCCGTGGCCGGCTGCCCCAAGGCAGCCCTGAGAATCGAGGAGTAACACCGCGTGAGCGTTGATCTGACAGGCAAGATCGCGATCGTCACCGGTGCCGGAGCCGGCCTCGGGCGCGCCGAGGCGGTCGCCCTGGCCCGCGCCGGTGCCCGGGTGGTGCTCAACGACCTGCCCGGTGCCGCTGAGGGGGCCGCCGAAGAGATCCGTGGGTTCGGCGGCGAGGCGGTGATCGCGGCCGGTGACGTGAGCGAGCGTGCCACTGCCGACGCGATGATGGCCGCCGCCGTCGACGGGCTCGGTGGCCTCGACATCGTGGTCAACAACGCGGGCATCACCCGCGACAAGATGCTCTTCAACATGACCGACGAGGAGTTCGACCTCGTCGTACGCGTCCACCTCCGTGGCCACTTCCTGCTGACCCGCAACGCCTCGGCCCACTGGCGCTCGGTCGCGAAGTCGACGGGCGCGCCCGTCGACGCCGCGGTGGTGAACACCTCCTCGGAGGCGTTCCTCTCCGGGCCTCCCGGACAGGCCAACTACGGTGCCGCGAAGGCGGGGATCACCGCCCTGACGATGTCGACGGCCCGCTCGATGGGTCGTTCCGGCGTACGCGCCAACGCGATCTGCCCGCGGGCGGCGACCGCGATGACCGAGGGCGTGCTCTCGGGGGACTCCTACGGCCCCGAGCACGTGGCTCCGCTGGTCACCTACCTCGCCTCGCCGGCCGCCGCCGCGATCACCGGGCAGGTCTTCGTCGTCTACGGCGGGATGATCGCGGTCCTGGCGCCGCCGACCGTGGCCGAGCGCTTCGACAACGCCGCCTGGGACCTGGACTCGCTCGACAAGCAGGTCGGCGGCTGGTTCGCCGACCGCGACCCCGCGGCCGGGTTCTCGGCCGACTCGATCATGCAGCTCACGCTGAAGGACCAGGAGGAGCAGTGATGGCACGTCTCGAGGGGAAGATCGCGATCGTCACCGGCGGCGCGCAGGGCCAGGGGGCCGCGATCGCGCGCGCCTTCGTGTCCGAGGGGGCCAAGGTGGTGATCGCCGACGTGGCCGACGAGCCCGGCAAGCTGCTCGCCGAGGAGCTGGGGGAGTCCGCGCTCTTCGTGCACCACGATGTGAGCTCGGAGGAGTCCTGGACGTCGCTGGTGGCCGAGACCGGCGCTGCGTACGGTCCGGTCAACGTGCTCGCCAACAACGCCGGCATCCTCCGCTTCGGCGAGATCCTCACCCAGCCGGTCGAGGAGTTCGAGCTGCTGTGGCGGGTCAACACACTCGGTTGCTTCCTCGGGATGCGCTCGGTGATCACGACGATGAAGGACAACGGTGGCGGCTCGATCATCAACGCCTCCTCGATCGAGGGCCTGGCCGGGATGGCCTTCGTGGCCGGTTACACCTCCACCAAGTTCGCCATCCGTGGCATGACCAAGGCCGCCGCCCTCGAGCTCGGCCCCAGCGGCATCCGGGTCAACTCCGTCCACCCGGGCATGATCGACACCTCCATGACCCGCGGCGTCGGCGCCGACGACGCCGCCATGGAGTTCGGCGCCTCGAAGGTCGCCCTCAAGCGCGTCGGTCACCCGGCGGACATCGCCCCGCTCTACGTCTACCTCGCCTCCGACGAGTCGAGCTTCGTCACCGGCGCCGAGATCGCCATCGACGGCGGCGCCACCGCCACCCACGCCTTCGGCGGCTGACCGCGGCCGAGGCGTCACCTCGCTCGGCCGAGGCGTCACCGACGCCTCGGCATGGTGAGTCGGCCACGTGCAGGGCGTCGCTGCGGCATACTTCCGGCTGAAGGTTTCAGTCAGCGGGGACGAGCCGAAGGCCATCTGAACATGTCTCGACGACGCAGCGCGGTCGCCACGATCGTTGTGCTGGGGATCTTCGGTTGGTGCTACGTCTTCGCGCTGGCGGTTCCGATCCGAACCGGTGATGTCTACACGATCTGGTTCGAGCGCGGGCTGGCCTGGTTCGGGGCTGTGGTGACCCGGCTGCTGGACGGACTGTCGTTCCTGTGGGGATCGATGGTGAGGAACGAGTACGCGGCCCCACCTGATACGCCGTGGCCCACCGTCTTCTTCGTCGTCCTCGTTGCGGTGCTGGTCCATGTGAGCCTCAGAAATGGGTCGGGTTCGCCCTGGGGCGCTGCTGGCCGTGTCGTCGGCGCATGTGTCCTCGCGGCCGGGTTCACCAACCTGCTGCTCGTGACCCAGGCGACCGCGAAGCTGGCGGCCGCAGGCAGTGTCCCGTTCTCGCAGATCGCTCCGCCACAGCTGGGCGACGCCGTCTGGCTCGGGATCGTCCTGGGTCTGGTCGGCGGAGTCGCGGCGTTCTTCTCGGTGCTGTTCGCGATGCTGGCGGGAGCAGCCGTCGGCGTAGGCGATGGGGCGGACGCGGCCGACTGGCGGCGCACGCCGGAGGAGTCGCCCGCGCGGGCCGGCCAGGTGGCGACCTGGGGCGTGCTGCCGCTGCTGCTGGTCGTGCTCGTGGGCGGGTTCGTCTGGGATTACGGTCCCGACGCCGACCCGGATGCCGTCCGGGAGCCGGGCGCCACCTGGGTACGCACGGTCTGGTTCGCACACGCCCGGTTCGCCGCGCCCTCCGACTCGCATTCGCTCAGTGGTGCCTTCGACACCTCGGTCTGGCTGCCGCGTACGTTGACCTCGGCCGCCCTCATCGTCCTCGTCTGGATCGGGATCCGGCTGCTCGTGGCGCGCTGGCGGCGCGGGGACGCGCCGAAGGCTGTCGGCATCGTGCTGGCGTGCTGGGGCTTGGTCGCCGTGCTCGTCGCGGTGGTGGGACTCGTCGAGGGTGCGGTTGTACCGGCGCCGGACCGGGGCCCGGCTGCGCACATCGTGGCGCTGTCGAATGTCGCGTACGCGATCCGGTTCGCGACCTGCTTCGGCTGGATCGTCGGTGTATCGGTCGCGCTCGCGCATCGTCTCTTCGGCAGGTCCGTGACCGCTGCGGATTCCGCGGCCGACGTTCTCGAGGGGAGTGCTGGTTGATGCCGGAGCAGACGCCTGAGCGGCCGGACCAGGCCGAGGCGGAGAAGAAGCCGCCAGCGGTCGGGCCCCACCGCTCGGGTGGGTTTCGGTCGGTCGGCCTCCTGCTGAAGAAGTATCTCGCTGCCGTGATCGGCATCGTGGCGATCGCGCTGACCGCGACCTTCAACACGGGCCTGCAGAACCTGTTCGCCGGCCTCCTTCCCGACGGTTGGGACGAGTCCGGCAGCGGCATCAAGGTGGTGGACGTACGCCGGCAGCCGCTGAGCGGACGGGTGCTGATCCCGGATGCGGAGTCGGCGAAGTTCCGCGACCAGACCGATGCCCGGGAGAAGGTCAACGACCCCGAGTGGGAAGCGCGGCACGAGTGGTACGCCGTCGAACGGGTGACGTGGGAGGTGACTCTCGTCGGTCGCCATAACGACCCGGTGGTGATCACCGATCTGCGCCCAGAGCGGATCGGTGACTGCACCCAGCGGCTCCAGGACGGCGTGCTCGTGGAGGACCTCCCCGCAGGCGAGGGCACGAAGATCGAGCTGACGACCGCCATCGACGCGAAGGTGCCCGAGCTGACCTCGGCCGAGGACGGCACGGCGTACTTCGACGACGGAACGGTCACGCTCGCCAAGGGGGAGACGGTGGTCATCTCGATCGAGGCGAGCAGCGCCGGACCGACCTGCCGATGGGTCCTCGAGGCCGACTATGTCGACAACGGCAAGCGCGAGTCGATGACGATCAAGGCACCCGGGGGCCGGCCATTCGGGATCACCGGCCTTGCCGACGCCCAGGCATATCCGTACACCTGGCATGAGGCCTGCCATGACCACGTGGTCAAGCGTGAAGACATGAATGCAGGTGAGCACGGGCTGCCCCGCTGCGAGTAGGCGAGCGGCTGCTGTCGTGCCGACTCAGGCGGCCCGGGCGACGTCTCGGCCGACGGGAGTGACGCTTCGGCGCAGGTCTCAGCGCAGCAGCAGGCGCACGGCGACGTCGATCGACTTCTCGACGTCCTCGGTGTCCATCCGGCCGGTGACCCAGGAGATGAGGGCGGAGAGCCATACGTCGGAGATGATCCGGATGATCGCCGCCTCCTCCTCGGTGACCTCGCCGTGGTCGGGGGTGCCGTGCATGGCGCGGGCGATGACCGTGGTCAGGCTGGTGCCGACCTCGTGGATCTCGCCGGTCACCGACTGGTCGGCGAACATGAAGGCGCGGACCAGGGCCTCGGTGAGCTTGGGCTGCTTCTGCAGGGCGCGGGTGCGGCGGTTGAGCACGTACATGATCCGCTCGTGGGCGGTCTCGCCCGGCGTCGCGCGGACCGCGGAGCGCTCGACGTCCTTGGTGAACTCGCGTGCCAGCGCGGAGACCAGCAGGTGGATCTTCGAGGGGAAGTAGCGGTAGAGGGTGCCGAGCGCGACCTCGGCCTGCTCGGCGACGGCGCGCATCTGCACGGCGTCGAACCCGCCCTCGGCCGCGAGCGCGATCGTGGCGTCGAGGATGCGCCGACGGCGCTCTCGCTGCGCAGCGGACCCCCCGGTGGGCGGGGCGGCCGGGGTGTGGCCATCGGTGTTGCGCGGCTCCGCGCTGACGGACGTCACTGGTTGTCCCCCTAGGACTATGACCGGATCTCGATCTGTGGTTCTCAGGCTAACCGCATCGCGGCCCGAGAATGAAACACGTTCCTTCGTGAGTCTAGACTTGTAACACGTTCTACATCAGTCTCTATTCCCGACGTTGGCTCCCGAAACAATAGGAGGTCGCTGTGCCGATCGGCATCACCGACGAACACCAAGCCCTCAGCGAGAGCCTGCGCGACTGGGCGAAGGGGCTGGGCGGCGTCGCCCTCGCCCGGGCCGCCGAGGGCGCCGCCTCCGCGCGTTTCGACGAGGTGTGGCGGGGTGTCGAGGAGTACGGCGTCGCCGGCATCGCGGCGCCCGAGCCGGGCGGTGGTGGCGGGACCCTGCTGGACGCGGCGGTCGCGCTCGAGGCCTGCGCCCACGAGCTGCTTCCGGGCCCGCTCCTCGGCAGCTCGGTCGCCGCCTTCCACGCCGGCGCGGCCGGTCTGGGCGACATGGTGGGCGCCGTCACCGCCGGTGGGTGCGGGATCGCGCTCGACCCCGTCCTCGAGCTCGGCGAGCGTCTCGTCGGCACCGTTCCCGTCGTCTACGACGGCGGGGGAGCCGCCCATGTGCTGCTCGGTGCCCGGAGCGGCGACGGTGAGGAGCGCTGGTTCCTCCTCGCGGCGGAACAGGCAGACGTACGTCCCCAGGCCGGCCCGGATCTGACCAGGCGGGTCGCCGAGGTGCGGGTCGACATCGATGCCGCGGACGCGGTCGAGATCCCCGGGCTGAGCGGCGAGATCGTGCGGCGTACGGCCCTCACCCTTGCGGCTGCGGAAGCCTCCGGGATCGCGCAGTGGTGCCTGACGACGGCCGTGGAGTACGCCAAGGTGCGCGAGCAGTTCGGTGCGCCGATCGGGTCCTTCCAGGCGATCAAGCACCTGTGCGCCCAGATGCTGGAGACCGCCGAGGCGGTGGCCGCGACCGCGTGGGACGCGGCCGCTTCGGCCGAGACGGCGCTGTCCCAGGAGGGAGACGCCGGCCAGTGGGCCTTCGCGGCCGAGGTAGCCGGAGTCACCGCGCTCGACGGCGCGGTCCGGGCCGCGCAGGACTGCATCCAGGTCCTCGGCGGCATCGGCTTCACCTTCGAGCACGACGCCCACCTCTACCTGCGCCGCGCGGTCGCCCTGCGCAGCCTCCTCGGTGGCGGCGACGCGCACGCGATCGCCCTGGCCGGGCACGCCGTGGCCGGGACCCGCCGCTCGGTCAGGGTCGACCTCGACGGCCAGGACGAGGACGTACGTCCCCGGGTGCGCGAGACGGTCGCCGCGATCGCCGCCCGTCCGGAGGCCGAGCGCCGGGAGGCGCTCGTCGAGGCCGCCTATCTGGCGCCGCACTGGCCGGCTCCGTACGGCCTCGGTGCCGGGCCTGTCGAGCAGCTCGTCATCGACGAGGAGCTCGCCGCGGCGGGCGTGTCCCGCCCCGACATCAAGATCGCCGGGTGGGCCGTGCCGACCATCCTCAAGCACGGCACCGACGCCCAGCGCGAGCGGTTCGTCGACGCCTCGCTGCGGGGCGAGATCGTCTGGTGCCAGCTGTTCAGCGAGCCCGGGGCCGGCTCCGACCTGGCCTCGCTGGCCACCCGGGCCGAGCGCGTCGAGGGCGGCTGGCGGCTGACCGGGCAGAAGGTGTGGACCTCGCTCGCGGCCGAGGCCGACTGGGCCATCTGCCTGGCGCGTACGAACCCCGACGTCCCCAAGCACAAGGGCATCACCTACTTCCTCGTCGACATGAGCAGCGAGGGGATCGACGTCCGCCCGCTGCGCGAGCTGACCGGCGACGCCCTCTTCAACGAGGTCTTCCTCGACGCCGTGTTCGTCCCCGACGAGCTCGTCGTCGGGGAGGTCGACGGCGGCTGGCGGCTGGCCCGTACGACCCTGGCCAACGAACGGGTCGCGATGGCCTCGACCAACCTCGGCGGCAGCGTCGAGCGGGCGGTCGCGCTCGCCGACGGCCGGGGCGAGGCCGAGCTCGCCCGGGTCGGCCATGCGGTCGCGCTCTCCACGGTCTGCGCGCTGCTCGGGGTCCGTTCCACGCTCAAGGCGCTCGCCGGCCGCGGGCCCGGTGCGGAGTCCTCGGTCGCGAAGCTGCTCACGGTGCGCAACCGCCAGGACGCCTCCGAGCTCGTCGTCGACCTGCTGGGTCCGCTCGCGCTCACCGACGACCCGCAGGTCCGCGAGGACCTGCACCAGTCCCAGCTGACCCGCTGTCTCTCCATCGCCGGAGGCACCACCCAGGTGCTCCGCAACGTGGCCGCCGAGCAGATCCTGGGACTGCCACGCTAGGCGGGCGCATTTCACCTGACGAGCGGCGCTCGGAGCGCTAGGTTGCTGTCGCCGATCTCGAGGACCCAGGAGCTCACGTGCCACACGACGGCGCAGCCGCAGCACCGAACGACGCGCCTACGATCGAACGGGAGAGCCACGGGCACAGCGCCGACGGCGGCGTCGCCTCGTTGCGCGCGATCCTGCGGCGTACCAAGGAGCAGGTCGGCCCCTATCACCAGGACGCGCGCGACGCCCGCTGGGCGCTCGCCAGGGCGACGCTGCTGGCGCCGCGCAGCGAGCTCGGCGACGCGGACGCCAACGGGAGGCAGTTCCGGGCTGAGCGGTGCGCTCAGGTCTTCGTCGAGCACCTCGACGAAGCGGTGGCGGCTCACGGACCGCCGAGCTGGCAGGCGCGGAGCGCTCGTGCCGAGCTCTCCCGCGCCTACCGGCTCCTCCTCGAGGACCCGACCAGCCAGGTCCGGGTCTACGACGACCACCTCAGGGCCGTGCTCACCGAGGGCACGTATCGGATGATCGACCAGGTCCGGGCGCGCCAGGACCTGGCCAACGCGTACGCCGACATCCACAAGTTCGACGAGGCGATCGCGCTCTACCAGGAGAACGTGGACAACCTCGAGCGCTCGGAGCGGTTCGGCGCGCACAGCCGCTACAGCGACCACGCCCGGCGCCTGCTCGACTGGGCGCAGAAGGCACGCCGCGACGTCGGCGCCGACCGGATGCCGGTACGCCGCCCGCGGCTGCGGCCTTCGGCCCACCGCCACGCGGTGCCGCTCGAGGACGGGCCAGCGATGGCCGACCTGCTCGGCGTCGACAGCGACGTCGACGCCCTCGGCCGGATGATCGCGGCCAGATCGACCCAGCCGCCGCTGGCGATCGCCCTGCTGGCGCCCTGGGGCGGTGGCAAGTCGACCTTCATGCGCCTGCTCAAGCACAAGGTCGAGGTGGAGCTCCCCGCCGAGGACCCGGCGACGTTCCACACCAGCGTCGACGTCGTGGAGTTCAACCCGTGGCACTACAGCGACACCCACGTCATGGTCGGGATGTCCCGGGCGATCTTCGAGTCGCTGACCCGCTACCTGGAGCGCCGCGTCGCCGAGGGCGGGTCGACCGAGACGTCCTGGCGTGAGCAGGTCGAGGAGCGCAAGGCGCTGACCGCGACGCGGAGCCGGCTCGAGCGCACCCAGGACGCCTTGCGGACCAACTCGGTGGTGCAGCGTCCGCGCGCGGCGCTGATCGCGCTGCGTACGCTGCCCGACCTCGTCCTCGGGCGCAACCACAAGGTCATGCGCATCCTGGTGATGCTCAGCGCGGCGTCGTTCGTCCTCGCCCTGGCGACCGTGCTCGGCTGGGAGGCCTGGGGGCTCGACGTCGGCGCCAGGGTGCGCGCGTGGGCGGACGTCGTGCTGCGCTCGGCGCCCGCGCTGCTGGTCCTCTCCACGGTGTGGGCGACGATCCTGGAAGGTGTGCCGAAGGCGGCAGCCATCCACCGGAAGGTGCGCTCCGGTGCGTCCTGGCTGGTGGGTTTCGTGGCGGCGGGTGTCGATGCCGAGATCGGTCGCATCGACGAGCGGCTGAAGCGGACCGAGGCGCGTCCGACCACGGCGGCGGTGGCCGATCTGGAGACGATCCTCAGCGACCCGGAGCGGGCCGCCGAGCGCGACGTCCAACGGGGAGTCGTCGGGGTGCTCCAGACCCAGTTCGAGGAGCTGGCCGAGGCGTACGGGCTGGGCCGGGACGGCACGCTCGGCACCCAGGTGGCCGCCGACGACCTCCGGATCCGCCGCATCGTGCTGCACGTCGACGACCTCGACAGGTGCCGTCCGGAGCGGGTCGTCGAGGTCCTGCACACCCTCAACCTGCTGCAGGCGACGCGCCTGTTCGTCGCCGTGGTCAGCGTCGACCCGCGCTGGCTGCGGCGGTCGCTGCGCGAGCTCGACCCCACCCGCCCCGGGGACCCGGACGCCTCCGAGGTGAGCGGGCGGCTTCGAGACGAGATCGGCGACCCGCTGGACTTCCTCGACAAGATCATCCAGATCCCGTACGCGCTGCGGCCGATGAACGCCTCGAACGCCGAGGAGTACTTCAGCCGCCTGGTGCGCAGCCACGACCTGGACGACCCCCGCATCGAGGAACCCGATCCCCAGTCCGCCGCCGGCGCGGGGGTGGCCCCGCCGGCGGCGCCCGAGCACCTCGACCAGCGTCGCCCGGCCCTGCAGCTGACCGTGACGCCGCGGGAGTGGGACTACCTCCGGCCGCTGGCTGCCGCCCAGGAGACGCCGCGGGCCGTGAAGCGGTTCCTCAACCTCTACCAACTGCTCCGGTTGACCTCGGGGCTCGGCATGGAGGAGGAAGAGGGCATCCTCGGCGACGACGTGCACGCCGCGCGGCAGGCCGCGGCGACACTGCTGGCCGTGCTGGTCGGCGCGCCACGGCAGGGCTCCGAGCTGCTGTCCGAGATGCTGTCGGTCGATGCCCCGGACCACACCCTGGGCGCCCTGGTCGACGACCTGCAGAGCAGGCACCTGCACGACCCGAGCGGGCCGCACCTGCGCCGCCGGCAGACCGGCGCGGGTCGCTGCGACGTCTGCGTCGGGTGGCGCCGGATCCGCGACGTCGTGCAGCCGCCGGGCTCTCCTGACGAGGAGGGCGGGCCGGCGGACGGCCGTCTGCGGGTCGGTGACTTCCGGCCCTGGGTGGGCGAGGTGGCCCGGTTCAGCTTCCACTCCGAGGCGATGGGTCTCGCCGGAGTGGCATCCTCCTAGTAGCGGGGAAAACTAGAACGCGTTACAGTTTCGGCATGGGAGACGAGACGCTCGATGCCGTACGCAGCGTGGTGGCCGAGGTCCTTGCCCGCGAGTCCGACCGGGGTGACTGGTCGGCCTGGGCGAGCGCCGGCCTGACCGCGCTGCCCGTGCCGGAAGCCCAGGGCGGCGAAGGGTTCGGGCTGACCGAGATCGCGGTGCTGCTGCGGGAGGCGGGTCGCCACGCGGTCCGTGTGCCGGTGTGGGAGACGCTCGCGGTCGGCGCGCTGACCCTAGCCGTGCGCGGGACCTCCGAGCAGCAGGACGCGATCCTGCCCGGCGTGGCGAGCGGCGAGACGCTGCTGACCCCGGCGTGGCTGGAGCCGGGACGGCCCGACACGCCTTCTGCGACCTACCGCGACGGCACCGTGAGCGGCCGCAAGATCGGGGTCACCTACGCGGCCGAAAGCGCGCACCTCCTGGTGACCGCGACCGCGGCCGATTCCGGGGCGCCGGTAGTGGTGCTGGTCGACCCGCGCGGACCGGGTGTCACGCTGGTCCCGGCCAGCACCTCGGGCGAGCTGCCGCAGCACACCGTGGTCCTCGAGGACGCTCCGGCCGAGCCGCTCGGCGAGGGGGCCTTCGAGACGCTGACCGGCCTGGCTGTCGCGGGCCTGGCGGTGAGTGCGGCCGGTGTGCTCGCCGGCGCGCGCGACCTGACCGCTGCGTACGTGAGCAACCGGCAGCAGTTCGGCCGATCCCTCGCTGAGTTCCAGGCCGTCGCGCTGCAGATGGCCGATGTCTACGTCACCTCCCGCACGCTGGACCTCGCCGCGGACAACGCGGTCGCCACCGTCACGCAGGGCCGCGCGCCCGGCACGGACCTGAAGGTCGCCGCCTACTGGGCCAGCCAGGTCGCGCCGTACGCCTTCCGCACCTGCCACCACCTCCACGGCGGCATGGGTGTCGACGTGACCTACCCGCTGCTCGCGTTCACCACCTGGGGCACCGACATCGCGCACCTGCTCGACACCCCGGCCGATGCCGTGCCGGTCGAGACCGACGACGCCAAGAACCACGAGCTCACCGAGGCGCAGCGGTCGCTGAAGGCCGAGGTCAGGGACTACTTCGCCGGCCTCTCCCATGAGGGTGAGCCGGGCGACCCTGGCCCCGAGGGCTCCTGGGACCGACACGGCCCGACCTACCAGAAGCTCATCAAGCAGCTCGGTGACGACGGCTGGATGGGCGTCGGCTGGCCCAAGGAGTACGGCGGCCACGGCCTCGGCGAGGTCGAGCAGACGATCTTCGCCAACGAGGCGCAGTACGCCGACGTGCACCTGCCGGCCGTGACCCTGCAGACCGTGGGCCCGACGCTGATCCGCTACGGCACCGAGAAGCAGAAGCAGATGTTCCTCAACCGGATCCTCGCCGGTGAGGTGCACTTCGCGATCGGCTACTCCGAGCCCGAGGCCGGCACCGACCTCGCCTCGCTCCGCACCACCGCCAGGCGCGACGGCGACCACTACGTGGTCAACGGCCAGAAGCTGTGGACCACCGGCGGCCACGCCGCCGACTACATCTGGCTCGCCTGCCGCACCGACCCGGACGCGCCCAAGCACAAGGGCATCTCGATCCTGATCGTCGACACCACCGACCCGGGCTTCTCCTGGACCCCGATCATCACCGCCGACGGCTCCCACCACGTCAACGCGACCTACTTCAACGACGTCCGGGTCCCGGCCGACATGCTCGTGGGGGAGGAGAACAAGGGCTGGAAGCTGATCACGACCCAGCTCAACCACGAGCGCGTCATGCTGGGCCCGGCCGGCCGGATCGAGGGTCTGCGCGACCGGGTCCTGCGGTGGGCCACGGCTCGGGGCGTCACCGACAGCCCGGACGTACGCTCGCTGATCGGGAAGACCACCGCCGTCTTCCGCGTCAACGAGCTGCTCAACTGGGAGGTCGCGCGCGCGGCCGAGCAGGGCGAGATCGAGGTCGCCGACGCGTCTGCCTCGAAGGTCTTCGCCGCCGACCAGGTCCAGCATCTGCTGGCCGACCTGATCGCCCTGGTCCACCGCCACGGCGACCCCGGTGAACCCGTCACGAAGAGCCTGCTCGACTACCTCGACGCCCAGGCGAAGCGGAACCTGGTGCTCACCTTCGGCGGTGGCGTCCAGGAGGTCCAGCGCGAGCTGATCGCGATGTTCGGACTCGGGATGCCGAGGGTGCCGCGATGAGCGGGCCACTGGTGGACGACGCGATCCACGAGAAGGTCACGGCCGCCGCCGAGGAGATCAAGGCATGGGGCGAGGCCGCCGAGCGCGACGCCCGCGACCTGGTCAACCAGCCGACGATCAACAACTGGCTCGAGGCGATGGGACTCGAGTCCGAGCGCTTCCACCAGGGCGAGGCGCCGCCGTCGATGGCCCAGGTGTGGACGATGTACGGCCAGGGCGGTCGTCATCCGGACCGCGATCCGCTGCACGCGATGATGAACGTGCTCACCGATGCCGGCTTCCACGGGGTCCTCGGTACCAACTCCGAGCAGAGCTACGACCGCTATCTCCGTGTCGGGGAGCAGGTCCGGGTCACCACCGCGCTCGACTCCGTCGTCGGCCCGAAGAGCACCGGGATGGGCGTCGGCTACTTCGTGACCTCCCGATCGACCTGGTACGTCGGGGACGAACGCGTCGCGACCATGCTGTTCCGCGTCCTCAAGTTCATCCCCAAGGGGAAGTCATGAGTGGGCCCGTACGGCCGGTGATCGGCCGGGACAACGCGTACTTCTTCGAAGGCACCGCCAAGCAGGAGCTGCGGATCCAGAGCTGCAACGCCTGCGGCACCCTGCGGCACCCGCCGGGTCCCGCGTGCCTGAGCTGCGACGCGTACGACCGTGGCCATGTCGTCGCGAGCGGCGAGGGCACGGTGTACTCGTTCACCGTGATCCACGCCCCCAGGCTGCCCGGCAAGGAGCTCCCGCTGGTGGTGGCCCTGCTGGACCTGCCCGAAGGCGTACGCATGGTGGCGGAGGTGACCGGCGTGCCGGCCGAGGGCGGGGACGGCCTGCGGATCGGCGAGCGGCTCGTCGTCGACTGGAACGTGATCGATGAGGAGCTGACGCTCCCGATCTGGAGGAGACCATGACGTTGCAGACTGGACAGAAGCTCCCCGCCTGGGAGCTCCCGATCACCCCGACGCTGGTCGTCTCGACCGCGCTCGCCACGCGCGACTTCCAGGACGTGCACCACGACCGCGACCGGGCTCAGGCTGCCGGCTCGAAGGACATCTTCATGAACATCCTGACCTCGACGGCGCTGTGCGAGCGCTACGTCACCGACTGGGCGGGGACCGACGTGCAGATCAAGGGGATCTCGATCCGTCTGGGTGCCCCTGCCTACCCCTACGACACGCTCTCGTTCTCCGGCGAGGTCACCGAGGTGGCGGACGGCGTCGCCACCATCCAGGTCACCGGCGCGGTCTCGCTCGGCGCACACGTGACCGGAACCGTGAGGGTCGCCGCATGAGCTTGAGCGGGAAGGCCGCGATCGTCGGCATCGGTGCCACCGAGTTCTCCAAGGAGTCCGGCCGCTCCGAGCTCCAGCTGAGCGTCGAGGCCACCCGGGCAGCCCTGGCGGACGCCGGCCTGACGCCGGGAGACGTCGACGGGCTGACCACCTTCACCATGGACACCAGCTCCGAGATCGCGTTGGCTCGCGAGCTCGGGCTCGGCGACCTGAGGTTCTTCTCCCGGATCAACTACGGCGGCGGCGCGGCCTGTGCGACGGTCCAGCAGGCCGCGATGGCGGTCGCGACAGGTGTCGCCGACGTCGTGGTCGCCTACCGAGGCTTCAACGAGCGCTCGGGCCAGCGCTTCGGCCAGGTGCAGCCCTGGGCCGCCCAGCAGGTCAACACCAACGGCCTCGACAACGCCTGGACCTACCCGCTCGGCCTCTCGACGCCGGCCGCGACGGTCGCCATGCAGGCTCGCCGCTACATGCACGACTACGGCGTGACCAGCCACGACTTCGGCGCCGTGGCCGTCGCCGACCGTCGCCACGCCGCGACCAACCCAGCCGCGTTCTTCTACCAGAAGCCGATCACGCTCGAGGACCACCAGGCCTCCCGGATGATCGCCGACCCGCTGCACCTCCTCGACTGCTGCCAGGAGTCCGACGGCGCCGTCGCGATCGTCGTCACCAGCCCGGAGCGGGCCGGCGACCTGCCCCACCCGCCGGTCACCATCGCCGCGGCCGCCCAGGGCAGCGCCGCCGACCAGTACGTGATGACCTCCTACTACCGCGACGAGATCGGCATCCCCGAGATGGGCGTCGTCGCCAGGGATCTGTGGCGCCAGTCCGGCCTGACCCCGGCCGACATCGACACCGCCGTCCTCTACGACCACTTCACCCCCTACGTACTCATGCAGCTCGAGGAGCTCGGCTTCTGCGGCAGGGGAGAGGCGAAGGACTTCGTACGCGACGGGGCCATCGAGCTCGGCGGACGACTCCCCGTCAACACCCACGGCGGTCAGCTCGGGGAGGCCTACCTGCACGGCATGAACGGCATCGCCGAGGCCGTACGCCAGATCCGTGGCACCTCGGTGAACCAGGTCGCCGACGCCGCCCATGTGCTCGTCACCGCCGGCACAGGGGTGCCTACGAGTGGACTGATCCTCACGCCACCCTGACCGCGTTGAAATTTTGCGCAAGGTCTTGCACCCCCGGGCTCCGCCCGGGGGTGCTGTCGTGAGATGCCCACCCTCCAGGGGTTGACGTGTGACCGGCATCACTCATACGGTCAGCCTGCAAGATCTTGCAGCAAGATTCAAGCGCGTCGTGTCACCCCCACCACCTGTCCGGACGCGGCGCGTGCCTTCGACCTAGGAGGAACCATGGCTCTCAAGTCCATGGCTGCCGCACTTGCCCTCTCGGCGGGAGCTGCTGTCGCGCTCACGATCCCGGTCTCGGCCCCGGCACAGGCCGCGCCACCGGGAGACAAGGACGTCACCGCGGTGATGTTCGAATGGAACTTCGCCTCGGTGGCGAAGGAATGCACCAACACCCTGGGCCCGGCCGGCTACGGCTACGTCCAGGTGTCGCCGCCGCAGGAGCACATCCAGGGCTCCCAGTGGTGGACGTCCTACCAGCCCGTCAGCTACAAGATCGCCGGCCGGCTCGGCGACCGCACCGCCTTCAAGAGCATGATCGACACCTGCCACGCCGCCGGTGTGAAGGTCGTCGCCGACGCCGTCATCAACCACATGTCCGCAGGCTCCGGCACCGGCACCGGCGGCTCGTCCTACGGCAAGTACGACTATCCCGGCCTCTACTCGAGCTGGGACCTCAACAACTGCACGGCCACGATCAGCAACTACCAGGACCGCTTCAACGTCCAGGAGTGCGAGCTGGTCGGCCTCGCCGACCTCGACACCGGCGAGGACTACGTACGCGGCAGGATCGCCGGCTACCTCAACGATCTGCTCTCCCTCGGCGTCGACGGCTTCCGGATCGACGCCGCCAAGCACATGGCCGCCTCGGACCTGGCCAACATCAAGTCGCGGCTGACGAACCCGAACGTCTATTGGAAGCAGGAGGCCATCTACGGGGCAGGCGAAGCGGTCTCACCCAGCGAGTACCTCGGCAACGGCGACGTCCAGGAGTTCCGCTACGCCCGGGACCTGAAGCGCGTCTTCAACAACGAGAACCTCGCCTACCTGAAGAACTTCGGCGAGGGCTGGGGCTACATGTCCTCGGGCAGCTCGGGCGTCTTCGTCGACAACCACGACACCGAGCGCGGCGGCGACACGCTCAACTACAAGGACGGCGCCAACTACACCCTGGCCAACGTCTTCATGCTGGCCTGGCCCTACGGCTCGCCCGACATCAACTCCGGCTACGAGTGGAGCGACAAGGACGCCGGCCCGCCCAACGCCGGCGCGGTCAACGCCTGCTGGCAGGACGGCTGGAAGTGCCAGCACGCCTGGCCGGAGATCAAGAAGATGGTCGCCCTCCGCAACACCGCCCGCGGCCAGGCCGTCACGAACTGGTGGGACAACGGCGCCGACGCCATCGCCTTCGGGCGAGGCAGCAAGGCGTACGTCGCGATCAACCACGAGTCCTTCTCGCTCACCCGCACCTTCCAGACGTCGCTGGCAGCCGGCACCTACTGCGACGTACAGAGCGGCAGGAGCGTCACCGTGAACGGCTCCGGCCAGTTCACCGCCACCCTCGGGGCCAACACCGCCCTCGCGCTGCACGTCGGCGCGCTGAGCTGCAGCTGACCCCCTCGGCCCGGCCGTCCGGCGCCGTCCCCCATGGGCGCCGGCCGGCCGGCACGCAGCACGACCTCGAACGACCCCGCACAACAGAGAGGCCCTCACCGGTGAATCGAAGAAGTGGCGCACACGGCGCGCCCCGGATGGCCGCGACCGTCGTCGCGACCGCACTGCTCGCCACGGCGCTGCAGACGGCCACACCGGCCTCGGCGGCCGATGCCCCGAAGCCGCCTTCGGACGCGAAGCTGGCCGCCGAGCCGGCCCGTCACGACGCGACCAAGGAGCAGTTCTACTTCGTGCTGCCCGATCGGTTCGCCAACGGTGACACCGCCAACGACAAGGGCGGACTGACGGGCTCGCGGATGTCGACGGGGTTCGACCCGACCGACAAGGGCTTCTACCAGGGCGGCGACCTCCAGGGTCTGACCGAGCACCTCGACTACATCAAGGGCCTCGGCACCACCGCGATCTGGATGGCGCCGATCTTCAAGAACAAGCCGGTCCAGGGCGAGGGGGCGAACGCCTCGGCCGGCTACCACGGCTACTGGATCACCGACTTCACCCAGGTCGACCCGCACTTCGGCACCAACGATGACCTCGCGAAGCTCGTCGACGCGGCCCACGCCAAGGGCATGAAGGTCTTCTTCGACGTCATCACCAACCACACCGCCGACACCGTCGACTACGCCGAGAAGAAGTACGGCTACCGACCCAAGGGCGCCTTTCCCTACCTGGATGCCGAGGGCCGCCCCTTCGACGACGCCGACCCGTCCTCGGACGACGCGAAGGTCGACGAGGACTCGTTCCCCTACACCCCGGACAGCACCGCCAAGACCGGTGAGATGGTGCCGGCCTGGCTCAACGACACGACGCTCTACCACAACCGGGGCGACTCCACCTGGGAGGGCGAGTCGACCACCTATGGCGACTTCAGCGGCCTGGACGACCTGTGGACCGAGCGTCCCGAGGTCGTCGAGGGGATGGCGAAGATCTACCAGAGGTGGGTCCGGGACTTCGACATCGACGGCTTCCGCATCGACACCGTCAAGCACGTCGACCTCGACTTCTGGACCGAGTGGGCGACCGCGCTGGACGCCTACGCCGCCGAGCAGGGCCGCGAGGACTTCTTCATGTTCGGCGAGGTCTACTCCGCCGACACCGATGTCACCTCGCCGTACGTCACCCGCGGCCGCCTCGACGCGACCCTGGACTTCCCGTTCCAGGACGCCGCCCGCGCCTACTCCTCGCTCGGTGCCCCGGCCGACCGGCTGGCAGGAGTCTTCGCCGATGACTACAAGTACGCCACCGGCAAGGCCAACGCCTACGAGCAGGTGACCTTCCTCGGCAACCACGACATGGGCCGGATCGGGACCTTCCTCGCGGCCGACCACCCGGACGCGAGCGACGCCGAGCTCGTCGGGCGGGCCCGGCTCGCCAACGAGCTGATGTTCCTCTCCCGTGGCAACCCGGTCGTCTACTACGGCGACGAGCAGGGCTTCACTGGTGCCGGCGGCGACAAGGACGCCCGTCAGACGCTCTTCGCCTCCGAGGTCGCCGACTACCTCGACGACGACCAGCTCGGCACCGACCGCACCCATGCTTCGGACGCGTACGACACCAGCCACCCGATCTACAGCGCCATCGCCGCGCTGGCGAAGCTCCGCAAGGACCACCCGGCCCTGACCGACGGCACCCAGAAGGAGCTCCACGCCGCCGACTCCGTCTACGCCTTCTCGCGCACCGGCGAGGATCGCGAGTACGTGGTCGCGTTCAACAACGCCACCGAGCCGAAGACGGTCAGCCTGCACGTGGAGTCGCCGGCCTTCGAGACGATCTACGGCGGCGAGGCCACCGAGACCGCCGAGGACGGCACGATCGAGGTGACCGTCCCGGCCCTCTCCTCGGTCGTGCTGCGCGCCGAGGACACCCTCCCGGCGGCCACCGCGAAGCCCGCGCTGTCGCTGACCGCCCCCGACGCAGGTGCCACCGGCACCGTCACCCTCACCGCCGACCCGGGCAAGACCGCGGACGCCCGCGTCGTCTTCGCCGCCCAGATCGGCACCGGGAAGTGGCGCACCCTCGGCTCCGTCGACCACGCCCCCTACAAGATCACCCAGTACGTGCCGGCGACCGTGGCGAAGGGCACCGCGCTGCGCTACAAGGCCGTGGTGGTCGACCGCGACGGACGCACCGCGAGCGCACTGGCGGAGACCACCGCCGGCCAGGCGCCCGAGGCCGAGACGCCCAGTGCCGTCGACCGCGACTACGCGGTCGTGCACTACCGGCGCGCCGACGGCGACTACGCCGGGTGGTCCCTGCGTGCGGGAGACCAGAGCGGCGAGTTCAGCGGCCGAGACGCCTACGGCGCCTTCGCCTGGGTGAAGCTCCCCGACGGCGCGTCCTCGGTGACCTACACGGTCGAGAAGGACGGCACCGCCGACGGCGGCCAGCGGACGATCGACCTCGCCGAGACCGGCGAGGTCTGGGTCGAGACCGGCAACGAGGGCCAGGAGACCATCAGGCCCGAGGGTGTCTACCCGGCGCCCGACACGTCGAAGGCCGTGATCCACTTCCACCGCGCCGACGGCGACTACGACGGCTGGGGCCTGCACACCTGGACGGGCGCCGCGAACCCGACCGAGTGGTCCAAGCCGCTGCAGCCGACCGGCAAGGACGCGTACGGCGTCACCTTCGAGGTGCCGCTGGTCGACGGTGCCACCTCGCTCAACTACATCGTCCACAAGGGCGACGAGAAGGACATTCCCAACGACCGCTCGCTCGACCTGGCGACGTACGGGCACGAGGTGTGGCTCAACTCCGGCGACACCGGCTACCTGCTGCCGTCGGTCGGGTCGGCCCCCGAGCTCGACCTGAGCAAGGCGCACGCGCAGTGGATCGACAAGTCCACCGTCGTGCTGCCGAAGGAGAAGGCGAGCAGCTCGGCGCTGTCCACGCAGCTGGTCTATGACCGTGACGGCGGCATCACCGTAGAGGACGGTGCGCTCAGCAGCGAGGGTCACTGGCTGCGGCTCCAGCCGGGGTCACTGAGCGACGAGCAGAAGGCACGGTTCCCGCACCTGAAGGAGTACGCCGCGTTCACCGTCGATCCCCGCGACCGCGACCGGATCCGGGAGGCGCTGGCCGGCCAGGTCGTGCTCACCCAGCGCATCGGCAACGGTGCCCTGGTCACCGGCACCGGCGTCCAGACGCAGGGCATCCTCGACGACCTCTACGCCGCGAGGGCGGAGAAGGCGTCGCTCGGACCGGTGTTCAAGGACGGCAAGGTGACCTTGTCCGTGTGGGCGCCGACGGCGCACGAGGTGAAGCTCGAGCTCGACGGCAAGTCGGTGCGGATGCGCCGCGACCGCGCCAGCGGCGTCTGGTCGGCGACCGGCTCAGCCTCCTCCTGGCGCGGTAAGGAGTACCGCTACCTGGTGAAGGTATGGGCGCCGAGCGTGCAGAAGCTCGTCACCAACAAGGTCACCGACCCCTACTCGGTCGCACTGACCGCCGATTCCGAGCGCAGTGTGGTCGTCGAGCTCGGAGACCGATCGCTCGCCCCGAAGGGCTGGTCGACGCTGAAGAAGCCGGAGGCCGTGGCACTGAAGGACGCCCAGATCCAGGAGCTCCACATCCGCGACTTCTCCGTCGAGGACGAGACCAGCGAGCACCCGGGCGGCTACCTCGCCTTCGCGGACGAGGACAGCGACGGCGTGAAGCACCTGCGCAAGCTGGCCGAGTCCGGAACGTCGTACGTCCACCTGCTGCCGGCCTTCGACATCGCCACGATCCCGGAGAAGAAGGGCGACCAGACCACCCCCGACTGCGACCTCGAGTCGTACGCCGCGGACAGCGACGAGCAGCAGGAGTGCGTCGCCGCGGCGGCCGCCGGGGATGCGTACAACTGGGGCTACGACCCCTACCACTACACGGTCCCGGAGGGTTCCTACGCGACCGACCCGGACGGCACCGACCGCACCGTCGAGTTCCGGCGGATGGTGAAGGCGCTCAACGAGGACGGCCTGCGAGTCGTGATGGACGTGGTCTACAACCACACCACCAGCAGCGGCCAGGCGAAGACGTCCGTGCTCGACCGGATCGTGCCCGGCTACTACCAGCGGCTGCTCGCCGACGGCTCCGTCGCCAACTCGACCTGCTGTGCCAACACCGCGCCGGAGAACGCGATGATGGGCAAGCTCGTCGTCGACTCGATCGTGACCTGGGCCAGGGACTACAAGGTCGACGGCTTCCGCTTCGACCTGATGGGCCACCACCCCAAGGCCAACATGCTGGAGGTGCGCAAGGCTCTCGACGCGCTGACCCTGGAGAAGGACGGCGTGGACGGGAAGAGCATCATCCTCTATGGCGAGGGCTGGAACTTCGGCGAGATCGCCGACGATGCCCGCTTCGTGCAGGCGACCCAGAAGAACATGGCCGGCACCGGCATCGCGACCTTCAGCGACCGAGCCCGAGACGCCGTACGCGGCGGGGGACCGTTCGATGCCGACCCCGGCGTGCAGGGTTTCGCAAGCGGTCTCTACACCGACCCGAACTCCTCGTCGGCGAACGGCACCGAGGCGGAGCAGCGGGCCCGCCTGCTGCACTACCAGGACCTGATCAAGGTCGGGCTCTCCGGCAACCTCGCCGACTACTCGTTCACCGACACCGACGGGCGACGGGTGACGGGGGCCGAGGTCGACTACAACGGCTCACCGGCCGGCTACGCGGCCGAGCCCGGGGACGCGCTGGCCTACGCCGACGCGCACGACAACGAGTCGCTCTACGACGCGCTCACCTTCAAGCTGCCCGCCTCCACCAGCACCGCGGACCGGGCCAGGATGCAGGTGCTCGCGATGGCGACCGCCGCGCTCTCCCAGGGGCCGGCGCTGTCCCAGGCCGGGACCGATCTGCTGCGCTCGAAGTCGCTGGACCGCAACTCCTACGACTCGGGCGACTGGTTCAACGCCATCCACTGGGACTGCGAGGACGGCAACGGCTTCGGGCGCGGGCTGCCGCCGGCCACCGACAACCGGGACAAGTGGCCTTACGCCAAGCCGCTGCTGGGCTCGGTCTCGGCCCCGTCGTGCTCGGACGTCGACGGTGCTTCGGCTGCCTACCAGGACCTGCTGAGGATCCGTACGGACGAGCCGGCCTTCCACCTGGCCACCACCGGACAGGTCCAGGAGAAGCTGTCGTTCCCGCTCTCGGGGAAGGAGGAGACGCCGGGCGTCATCACCATGCGCCTCGGTGACCTCATGGTGGTCTTCAACGCGACCACGACGACCCAGCGCCAGACGGTGAAGGACGCCGAGGGCGCCGGCTACCAGCTGCACCCGACCCAGGCCGGCGGCGCCGACGAGGTCGTGAAGTCGTCCTCGTTCGACTCGGGCTCGGGCACCTTCACGGTGCCCGCTCGGACGGTGGCGATCTTCACCCGCTGACGGAAGCAGAACGGACGCGGCCCCGGCTCATCGAGCCGGGGCCTGCGGCTTCCTGGTGTGGATGCCGGGCGTCAGGTCAGGAGGGGCTGTTGCCGGCGAGGGCACCGACCACCACGAGCGCGATGACGACCAGGGCGGCGATGACCATCAGGCCGGCCGGGCTCCGGAAGTCGAACATGGGGATTCCTTTCGGCTAGTTCGGCGACAGGCGTCGAGTGGGGACCGATGGCCTGCGGACGCGTCGGGAGGGCCGGTCACCGGCGATGCCCGTGGCGTCGCGTATACATAATCAGCCGGGCTCGCGATGCGCGTAGGGTCCAAAGTCCCAATTTTTACCGAAGCCATTCACGTCCGAGGGGATATGTGATATGGCAACAGTTTGCTCGGTGAGCGTCTTCACAGACTAGCTGTCTGCCGGAGATGACCGACCATCGGTCCCGCCGGAGGTGGATGGGCTGTGAGGCCCGTCACCTGAGCCCGGCGGCGTGACGCCCGGCCCTCCGTCCGAAGTACGAGCCGTCGCCGAGCTGCATGCCGGAGGCGTAGCCCTTGGCGTCCTGGGCGAGGTTGGCCGCACAGGCGCCGGCGGCGTAGAGGCCGGCGATCGCCGAGCCGTCCTCGCGGCGTACCTCTCCTTCGACGGTGGTCGCCAGACCGCCCATGGTGAAACCGGCGTACATGGCCTTGCCGAGGGAGAGGTCGTAGGCGCCCCAGGGGCCGGTGTCCTGCGGCTCGGTCCACTCCGGCGCCTTGTGGAGCTCCGGGTCCTCGCCGGTGGCGGCGTGGGTGTTGTAGGAGTTCAGCGTCGCATTCAGCGTCTCGAAGGGGACCCCGAGACCGACCGCCATCTCCTCGACCGTCTCCCATCCGTCGATGAACGGGCACAGCGGCATCTTCGGGTGCTCGATGTGCGCCGAGTCGACGATCAGGAAGGCCGCCGAGTCCGGCTGTTCCATGACGAAGGCGGCCGTACGCGCGTGGTAGGAGTCCTCGGCCACGAACCGCCGGCCGTGCTTGTTGACGATGATCCCGGTCAGCAGGATCGAGGGCGGGTAGAACGGCGCGGTCTGGAAGGGCTCGTCCATGAACCGCCAGCGACCGCCGGCCGAGGCCCCCAGGCGTAGGCCCAGGCCGTCGTCGTAGGTGGAGGCCAGCGGGAAGAGCTTCTCGCCGAGCCGGGGCGTGTGCTCGGCGACCATGTCGGCGTTGCCGACGAAGCCGCCGGCGGCGAGGATCACCGCCTTGGCCCGGATCGCGCCGCGCTCCTCGAACCGGCGCCAGGCCAGGCCGACGACCCGGCCGTGCTCCATCACCAGGTTGGTGGCGCCGGTCTCGTAGCGGATCTCGGCGCTGGTCTCGGCCAGGCGGTCGGCCATCTGGTCGACGACCAGCTTGGCGCCGCCGGTGTCGCCCGGCACGGGCACCTTGTGGCCGCGCGGCGCCGGGACGGCGAGGTCGCGGAACGGGTGGACCTTCTCGTTGCCGGTGTACATCAGTCCCTCGGTGCCGGGCTGGATCACCGCCTTGCCGGGCCAGAACGAGCGCTCGAACTCGAAGCCCAGCGCTTCGAGCCAGTCGAAGTGCTCGACCGAGTCGTCGCAGTAGGCCCGGATCTTGTCGTCCTCGGGCTCCTTGGAGACCGCGCGGATGTAGTTGAACATCTCCCGGGCCGAGTCCTCGATCCCGGTCGCCTTCTGCACCGCGGTGCCGCCGCCGAGGTAGAAGTGGCCGCCGGCCATCGCGGAGGTGCCGCCGGGCTCGGCAGCGCGCTCCAGGAGGAGCGTGCGAGCGCCGGTCCTGGCCGCCTCCAGCGCCGCGGCTCCGCCGGCCACGCCGAAGCCGACCACGACCACGTCGGTCTCCTCCGACCAGCCGCCGAAGCGCTCCTCGACGTCGGCGGGGGAGAGTACGTCGGGCAGTGCTGTCCCGCTCATGCCGCCGCCTCCAGGTAGCAGTCGGCGAGGACCGGGGCGCCGTCGCGGGCCGGATCGGTCGACGAGATCGTCGCTCGGATCAGAATCCTTGGCTCCCCGTCCCACGCCTCGATCGAGATCGTCTCGCCGGGGAAGACGACCCCGGCGAACCGGGCGCCGAACCCGGCGACCCGGGTCGCGTCGCCGTCGAGCAGCAGCCCGGTCGCCTCGCGCAGCACGATCCCGTAGGAGCACAGTCCGTGCAGGATCGGCTGGGGGAAGCCCGCCTTCGCTGCGAAGGCGGGGTCGGCGTGCAACGGGTTGCGGTCGCCGCACAGCCGGTAGAGCAGCGCCTGCTGCTCCGTGACGTCGTACGCAGCCACAGCATCGGGCGCGCGGTCGGGAACCGGCACCGACGTCGACGGCCCGCGCTCACCCCCGAAGCCGCCCTCGCCGCGTACGAAGATCGAGCTCCGGACGGTCCACAGCGGATCGCCGCCGGGGGTCGTGGCGACGCCCTCCTGGACGATGACAGCGGCCTTGCCCTTGTCCCAGACCTCGGCGATCCGGGTCGAGACGACCGCTTCGCCCGAGGCGGGGATCGGGCCGTCGACGCGGATCTCCTGGGAGCCGTGGAGAACGGAAGCCAGGTCGATGTCGCAGCCCGGGAGGTCGAGCGAGGGAGGTTCGGTCACGTGGAAGGTCGGGGCCACGACCCCGAATGACGGCAGCACGGTCAGCGCGTCGGAATCCAGCGTGTAGCGCAACGCGGCCGGGTCGGTCGCGTCACCGGGACGCGAGCCGGCGCCGATGCCGAGGTGGTAGAGCAGCACGTCGGACGAGGTCCACGAGAACGACTGCGACGGCAGCGAGGCGCCGATGGCCTTGGTGGGGTCGATGGGCATCAGTTGCCCTCCTCGGGTGAGACAGTCGTCAGGGCGCAGTCCTCGGCGGCCAGGTAGCCGAAGACCAGGGCGGGGCCGATGGTGGCGCCGGGGCCGGCGTAGGTGCGGCCCATGACGGCGGCGGAGACGTTGCCGGCGGCGTACAGACCCTCGATGGCGGAGCCGTCGGGCCGCAGGACGCGGGCGCGCTTGTCGGTGACCAGGCCGCCCTTGGTGCCGAGGTCGCCGGGGGCCATCTTGACCGCGTAGAACGGTGCCTGGTCGATGACGTTGAGCGAGCAGTTCGGCTTGACGGTGGGGTCGGAGTAGTACTTGTCGTAGGTCGACTCGCCACGGTGGAAGTCCTCGTCGACGCCCGACCGGGCGAAGCCGTTGAACCGGGCCAGGGTCTCGCGGAGCCCGTCGGCGGGCACCTCGATCTTCTCCGCGAGCGCTTCGACGGAAGAAGCCTTCACGACGACCCCGCTCTTGAGCCAGCGCCCCGGGAACGGCTGGCCGGGGCCGAGCCCGGCGAAGATGTAGCGGTTGCGGTAGCGCTGGTCGAAGACCAGCCACGCCGGGACGTGGGAGATGCCCGTCTCCTGGCCGCGATAGATCTCGTGGACCGCTTCGACGTAGGGGAGCGCCTCGTTCATGAACCGCTTGCCGGCGCCGTTGACGATGATCGATCCGGGCAGGTTGCGCTCGGCGAGCGCGAACCACGGCCGACCCGGGAACGGGATCGTCGGCCCCCACCAGGACTCGTCCATCAGGTCGGTGTCCGCGCCGGCCGCGATCCCGGCCAGGATGCCGCCGCCGGTGTTGGAGAAGGCTCCCGTGGTCCACTCGACCGAGGTCGGAGAGGGGAGGTACTTCTCCCGCATCTCGAGGTTGCGCTCGAAGCCGCCCGAGCCCAGGATGACCCCCCGCCGCGCCCTGATCACCGAGGTCGGGCCGTCCTCGCCGCGCCGCACCTCGACGCCCGTGACGCGGCCGTTCTCGGTGACCAGGCCGACCAGCTCCGTCTCGTAGCGGACCTCGACGCCGGCGTCGATCAGCCCCTTGCGCAGCCCGATCGCGAGCGCTGCGCCCATGGCGTACATCTTCCTGCCGAGCAGGCCCGCGAGGATCCGCGCGACCGCGATCTTGACCATCGTGATGGGGCCACGGATCGTGCGCATGCCGAGGCTGATCTTCCGGAAGTCGGCCTGGGTGACCACCATGTTGGCCGGGGACTTCGTGTAGGGCGGGTGCAGCCGGTCGAGCTCGTCACCGATGATCCGGGCGTCGAGCGGAGCCGGCTCGACCGAGCGGCCGGCACCGCGGCCGCCGGGGGCCTCGGGGTGGTAGTCGGCGTAGTCGGGCACCCAGTTGAACCGGACCGGCGTCTTTCCGCAGACGAACGAGAGCACCTCCGGGCCGCGGTCGAGGAACGTCTCGCGGCGCTCGGCCGGGACGACGTCGCCCACGATCGACTCCAGGTAGAGGCTCGCGGCTTCGGGGGAGTCCTTCTGGTGGGCGGCCGCGAGGGCGTGGTTGCGCGGGATCCAGACCCCACCGCCCGAGCGGGACGTCGATCCGCCGAAGTAGGCGCTCTTCTCGATGACGACGGTCTCGAGCCCGTGGCGGCGGGCGGCCGCGAGCGCGGCGGTCATGCCGGCGCCCCCGGCGCCCACCACCACGACGTCGTAGGTCTCCTCGTCGCTCTGTCCCATGGTGCTCCTCAACCTCGTGCCATCAGGCGGCGCTATCTAAGAACTGAAACACGTTCTACCATAGATGACGGCCGAGGAAACACGCCCGAGGACTCGACAAAACTGAAACGTGTTCTAGTATTGATCCATCGGCAGCGCGCGGATCGCGCCGACCGACGACATCTGGGACACCATGCAGGAAGGCAGAGCGGTGAGCGAACCGACACAGCGCCCCCACAAGGACGCGCAGACCGTCAGGGACGGGGTGCAGGACCTGCTGCCCACCATCAGGGAGCGCGCCGAGGAGACCGAGCGTCTCCGGGTGGTGCCGGAGTCGAGCGTGAAGGAGCTGGAGGAGGTCGGCTTCTTCAAGCTGCTGCAGCCGGCCCGGTTCGGCGGTCTCGAGGCCGACCCGGTGGACTTCTACACCTGCGTGCGCGACATCGCGTCCGCGTGCGGCTCGACCGGCTGGGTCTCCAGCGTCCTGGGCGTGCACCCCTGGCAGATCGCGCTCTTCGACGACGAGGCGCAGCAGGCGGTCTGGGGATCCGATCCCGACACGCGGGTGTCCTCCTCGTACGCCCCGATGGGTAAGGCGTCGCTGACCGAGGGCGGCTTCCGGCTCTCCGGACGCTGGTCGTTCTCCTCGGGCTGTGCGCACGCCACCTGGGTGCTCCTCGGCGGTCTCGTCTTCAACGACGAGGGCCAGGTGGTCGACTTCCGTACGTTCCTGGTGCCGCGCGAGCGCTACGAGATCGTCGACGTCTGGAACGTCGTCGGCCTGGCCGGCACCGGCTCCAACGACATCGTGGTCGAGGACGTCTTCATCCCGGAGACCTTCACGCTCTCGATGGCGGAGACCGGACGGTGCAAGGGCCCCGGCCAGGCGGTCAACACCGGTGACCTCTACAAGTTGCAGTTCCACTCGCTGTTCACCACCACGATCACCACGCCGATCATCGGCATGGCCCGCGGCGCCTACGAGGAGCACGTGGCGATGCAGCAGAACCGGGTGCGCGCGTCCTACGGGGAGAAGGCGTCCCTGGATCCCTTCGCCGCGGTGCGCGTGGCGACGGCATCCTCCGACATCGACGCCGCCTGGGCGCTGCTGATGGGCAACATCCGCGAGCAGCAGGCCTACGTCGCGCGCGGCGAGAAGATCCCGATCTCCCAGCGGCTGCGCATCCGCCGCGACCAGGTTCTCGGTACGCAGCGGGCGATCGACGCGATCGACCTGCTCTTCGAGGCCTCCGGTGGCCGGGCTCTCGCCAATGGCACCCCGCTCCAGCGGGCCTGGCGCGACGCCCACGCCGGCCGTGTCCACGCCGCCAACGACCCCGAGCGGGCGCTGCAGATGTACGGCGCGTCCGAGTTCGGGCACAAGGTCGACCCGGGGATGTACTGAGATGGCTCTGGTGAAGGGGGACGTCGCCCACGACGTCGCGATCAAGACCGAGGCGGCCGGCGAGATCACGCTGCGCTACTACGACCTGGGTGCGCCTCAGGATGGCCGGCTGCCGCTGGTGATGCTTCACGGCGGGGGTCCCGGGGCGTCGTCGTGGTCCAACTTCGGCTCCGCGCTGGAGGGCTTCGCGGCCGACTTCCGCACGATCCTGGTCGACCAGCCCGGCTTCGGGGCCTCCGACAAGCCGGAGGTGGTGGGCAACTACTACCGCTTCGCCGGCGATGCGGTGATCGCGCTGCTCGACGAGCTGGGCCTGAAGAAGGTGCATCTGCTGGGCAACTCGCTGGGCGGTGGCACCGCGATGCGGATCGCACTGACCTACCCCGATCGGGTCGGGCGGCTGGTGCTCATGGGGCCGGGTGGGCTCTCGCTCAACCTGTTCCACGCCGATCCCACCGAGGGCGTACAGCGTCTGATGGACTTCTCCGGAGACCCCACCCGCGAGGCGCTGAAGGCGTTCATCTCCACCATGGTCGTCAACCAGAAGCTGGTCACCGACGAGCTGGTCGAGGAGCGGTTCGCCGATGCGACCGCACCCGGCGCACGCGAGGCGATGGCGTCGATGGGGTGGTCCTTCTACAACCCCGAGACGGCCGAGGACGGCATGCTGTGGCGCGAGGCGCACCAGCTCAAGCACCACACCCTGCTCACCTGGGGACGCGAGGACCGGGTGAACCCGCTCGACGGCGCGTTCCCCGCCCTGAAGCTGATTCCCAAGGCGCAGCTGCATGTCTTCCCGCGTTGTGGGCACTGGGCACAGATCGAGGCCGCCGACGAGTTCCGCGAGATCGCGGTCTCGTTCTTGAAGAGGCACAAGGAGCGTACTGCCGAGGAGAAGCGATGAGCATCGACATCAAGTCCATGGGCTACGTACGCGTCACCAGCACCGACCTGGAGGCGTGGCGTACGTTCGCGGAGAAGGTCCTCGGGCTGATCACGGCCAAGGGGCCGGACCCGGATCACCTCTACTACCGCATCGACGAGGTCTCGGCCCGGCTCGTGATCGTGCCGGGCGCGGTCGACCAGCTGAGCTGCGTCGGTTGGGAGGTCGCCGACCACACCGCGCTGGCGCAGGCCCGTGAGCACCTGGAGAAGTCCGGTGTCGAGGTGGAGGAGGGCACGCCCGAGGAGCTCGCCGAGCGCCGGGTGCAGGAGATGCTGCGCTTCCGCGACCCCTTCGACAACGTCTTCGAGCTCTTCCACGGCATCACCTACGAGCGCCGCCCCGCGGTCTCTCCCTACGGCCACACCTTCGTGACCGGCGACCAGGGGATGGGTCACGTGGTGATCCCGGTCAGCGACGACGTCGAGGCGCTGGAGTTCTACCGCGACACCCTCGGGTTCCGGCTGCGCGACTCGATGAGCATGCCCGGCGAGTTCGCCGGCAAGGAGCCCGGCACCAAGATCTGGCTGCGCTTCCTCGGGATCAACCCGCGTCACCACTCGCTGGCGTTCCTGCCGTTCCCCAACGACTCCAAGTGCGTCCACATCATGCTCGAGGTCGACAAGCTCGACGACGTCGGCCGGGCGCTGGAGAGGGTCACGAAGTACGGCGCGAAGCTGTCGGCGACGCTCGGACGCCACATGAACGACGAGATGGTCTCGTTCTACGTGAAGTCGCCGGGCGGGTTCGACATCGAGTTCGGGACCGAGGGGCTGCAGGTCGACGACCGGAAATGGGTCGCCCGGGAGTCCACGGCCGTCTCGTACTGGGGCCACGACTTCGGCGTAGGCCAGTGATCGGGTATGCGTATAGAGGTGCCTGATGGGATGTCTCCCGATGCCGCCGAGGGCTGGCCGCATCCGGAGCTGATCGAGTCCTTCCACGGTCGCTTCGACTTCGAGGCGCCACCGTCTCCTCCGGAGACCCCTGCCGACGCGGAGGCCGACGCCCGGTTCCGTGCGGTGCTGGGCCGGTTCGCCTCCGGGGTCACCGTGATCACGGCGCAGACCGCGGAAGGACCGGTGGGCATGACCTGCCAGTCGTTCTCCTCGGTGTCGCTACGGCCGCCGCTGATCCTGTTCGCGCCGACGAAGTCCTCGCGCGCCTGGGCCCGGATCCGCCGTGCCGGACATTTCTCGGTCAACATCCTCGCCGCCGACCAGGAGGCCGTCTCCAACCAGTTCGCCTCGCGAGCCGCGGACAAGTACGCCGACATCTCCTGGACCCCCTCGGCGCATCACGGGGACCCGCACCTGTCCGGTGCGGTCGGCTACCTCGACTGTGCCGTCCACTCGGTCCACGAGGAGGGCGACCACTACCTCGTCGTCGGCCGCGTCCTCGACCTCGAGGAGGGCCCCGCCACCGAGCCCCTGCTCTTCTTCCGCAGCGACTACCGCGAGCTCGGCTGAGGCGACACTGGTTAGAGCTCGTCGAGGCGGCGGATGGCGTCGGCCTCGTCGGGATCCGGATCGGGCTCGTCGAGGAAGGCCCGGGTGACCTCGACGGCGACGTCGGGGGCGAGGCGCTTGAGGCTCATCGCCAGTACGTTGGCGTCGTTCCACAGCCGCGCGCCGCGAGCGATCCACGGCTCCCAAGCAAGGGCCGCGCGGACCCCGGGGACCTTGTTGGCGGCGATCGCCGTGCCGGTGCCGGTCCAGCACATCACCACACCGACGTCGGCGCGACCCTCGACGACCGCCCGGCCGATGCCGGCGCCGAGGTCGGGCCAGGAGTCGGTGTCGACGACCTCGACCTCGCCGCGCTCTCGCAGCTCGGCGAGCACGGCGCGGGTCGTCTCGTTGTCGTCGTCGGCTCCGAAGGCGATCCGCATGGTGTCGAACCTACCGCCCTCCTCAGGCGTGCGTGGCCGGTCCGCCGGGTCCGGTCAGCTTCGCGCCGGGCTGGTCCTTGAGGCTCGTGGTGAGCTCCCAGGTGCGCTCGTAGCCGGTGTGGGCGATGCGCCAGCCCTGCGGCGTACGGACGTAGCGGTCGTCGTAGAAGGCGGCGCCTTCGAGGGCGAACTCGAAGGCGGGGGCGAAGACCTTGTCGTGGAGGTACCAGCGGCCGGAGGCCGCATCGCCCTCGACCGTGATCTCGGGGTGGTGGAGGTGGTGCATCGTGATGATCTCGGCGGGCAGGTTGGTGCGCATGTAGTCGACCAGTTCGCCCGGGGAGCCGAAGGAGAGGCCGGCGTAGTCGGCGGTGGCGTCGTCGCTGAAGCACGTGGCGAACTCATCCCACTGCTTGGTGTCGAGGAGGCGTACGTAGCGGAACTTGAGCTGCTCGATCTCCCTGATGTCACTCATGGCTTGATCATAGTAGAACGTGTTCTATAAATGGGCTGAGTGTGGACTGCCGTTCGGCCGTCGGTCGGCCAGATGTCACGACGTGGGCCGCCGTCGAGGTGCAGGATCGCGGTGTGGACGGGATGGTCGAGCTGCGTGAGCGGCGTGCGGCGCTGCTGGCGAACCGTCGCTTGACCTGGGTCTTCGGTGCAGATGGCCCGGGAGCGGTGATGCGGGAGGTCTGGGCCGACGAGATGCGGCTGCGGGTGCACGCCCCGCGAGCTCCCGCGACCTCCGCGACCGGGCGGCCGATCGTGCTCGCCTTCCATGGCGGCGGTTGGTGCTGGGGGTCGCCGGAGCAGTCCCGCTGGATGGCCGGGCGGATCGCGGCCCGCACGGGTGCCGTCGTGGTCGCGCCGGCCTATCGGCTCGCCCCCGAGCACCCCTATCCCGCGGCGGTCGAGGACTGCTGGGCCGCGCTGACGTGGGTGGTGGCCCATGCCGCCGACCTGGGGGCCGACGCCGGCCGGATCGCCGTGCTCGGCGACAGTGCCGGCGGCACCCTTGCGGCGGTGGTGGCGCTGCGGGCTCGTGACGAGGGTGGGCCCCGGATCCGCGGCCAGGTGCTCATCTACCCGGTCGTCGACCTCGTCGGCCTGCGCGGGCCGGGGCTCGGCGGGATCGTGGAGCACTACCTCGGCGGTGACGCGTCTCGCGCGGAGGAGTGGGCGGCCTCGCCGCTGCGGGCGGCCTCCCATGCGGACCTGCCCCCGGCCCTCATCCTCACCGCTCGGTTCGATCCGCTGCGCCGGCATGCCGAGCGCTACGCCGGGGCGCTGCGTACGGCCGGGGTGGACGTCGCCGTCCACTGTCCGACCCTGGCGACCCATGCCTACCTCACGCTGCCCGGGATCTCGCCCGCGTCGCGCGCCGGCCTGGCCCGCGTGGTGACCTTCCTCGACCAGGTGCTGATCAGTCGATGACGCCGACCCGGCGCGTCTGTCCCGCGTGAGGGCGCCGACTCGGCGCATCTGTCTCGTGGGAGAGTGCCGACTCGGCGCAACTGCTCCACCGCAGCGGGACATTCGCGCCGAGTGGGCGCCGAAATCTGGGACAGTTGCGCCGACTCGGCGATGTCTGATGGGACAGACGCGCCGAGTCGGCGGTCGGTCAGGCCAGGGCCAGGCGGTCGGCGAGCTTGTCGAGGTAGGTGAGTACGCCGGCGGGTTCGGTGTCGGGGACGCCCCAGATCAGCTCGTCGGCGACGGACCACTCGGTGAGGTCCTCCGGGGTGGGTCTCTTGGCGACGAGCACCCGGACCTCGGGCTTGCCCTCGCGGCCGGCCGACTCCCACTCGTCCTGCAGCGTCTTGACCTTGTCGTCGATGCCGGCCTCGGTCGGGGTCGACATCCAGCCCTCGGCGTTGCGGGCGATCCAGCGCAGCGTCTTGGGTCCGCCGCCGGCGCCGACGATCGTCGGGATCCGGCCCTGCGGTGGCTTGGGGTAGGCCCAGGAGGGACCGAAGGAGACGAACTCGCCGTCGTAGGCGGCCTCCTCCTCGGTCCACAGGGCGCGCATCGCCTCGAGGTACTCCTTCAGTGCGGTGCGCTTACGGTCGCCGGGGATGCCGTGGTCGGCGAGCTCGTCGGTGTTCCAGCCGAACCCGACGCCCAGTGAGACCCGGCCGCCGGAGAGGTGGTCGAGGGTCGCGATCGTCTTGGCGAGCGTGATCGGGTCGGACTCGACCGGCAGGGCGACGGCGGTCGAGAGCCCGATCCGGGAGGTCACTGCGGCGCAGGTCCCGAGCGTCACCCAGGGGTCGAGCGTACGCAGGTAGCGGTCGTCGGGGAGCTCGGTGCCGCCGGTGGGGTGGAGGGCGTCGCGGCGCACCGGGATGTGGGTGTGCTCGGGCACGTAGAACGTGTCGAAGCCACGCTCTTCCGCGGCGGTGGCGAGCTCGGCGGGCGCGATGCCGCGGTCCGAGGTGAACAGGACGATGCCGTGGCGCATGACACCACAGTAGAACGTGTTCTAGTCTTTGCGGAAGGGATCGCCGGGAGAGGGAAGTGAAGATGGAAGCCGACTACATCGTCGTAGGAGCCGGGAGCGCGGGCTGCGCCACCGCTCGCAGGCTGGCCGAGAGCGGTGCCAGCGTGATCGTGATCGAGGCGGGCACCAAGGACACCGCCTTCGGGATCAAGAACCTCCTCGAGCTCCCCGGCGCGGTGGCCGCGATGCTCTCGACGCCGCAGCTGAAGAAGCTGGTCGACTGGGGCTACAAGTCGGTCCCGCAGAGCGCGGCCCTCGACCGGGTCATCCCGATGACCCGCGGCAAGGTGCTGGGTGGCTCCTCCTCGATCAACGGCATGCTCTGGGTGCGCGGCAACCGCCAGAACTTCGATGACTGGGCGGCCGACGGTGCGACCGGATGGTCCTACGACGACGTGCTGCCTGCGTTCAGGCGGATGGAGGACTTCGAGGGCGGTGCGGACGAGTTCCGCGGCGAGGGCGGGCCGGTGAAGGTGCGCTACCAGAAGGACCTCACCCCTGCCACGCAGACCTGGCTCGACGAGGCGCCCAAGCGACTCGGGGTCAGCGCGCTCGACGACTACAACGGCAAGGAGCAGGAGGGGGTCGGCGTCGTCCAGTTATCTGCGTCCGAGGGACGCAGATACTCCGCGTCCAAGGCCTACCTGCGCGAGAACCCTCTGGACAACCTGCTGATCCTGACGAAGGCACAGGCCACGCGCGTACGCATCGAGGGCTCGCGCGCCACCGGCGTCGAGGTGGTCGGCGCCGACGGTGAGAAGCAGTCCATTCGGGCGACCCGCGAGGTCATCGTCTCGGCCGGCGTCTACGGCTCGCCGCACCTGCTGATGCTCTCCGGAATCGGTCATTCCGCCCACCTCCGTGAGCACGGCATCGAGGTCCACGCCGACCTCCCGGTCGGCGACAACTTCCACGACCACCTCTTCGTGCCGGTCTCCTTCCGGATGGACTCCGCGCTGCGGCGGCCCACGCCTGCCTACTTCGCTGCCGGCTTCGCGAAGTCGCGGCTCACTCGCAAGGGCTGGGCGGCCGGTTCGCAGTTCGAGGCCTTCGGCTTCGTACGCAGTGCCCTGGCCGGCCAGGTCCCCGACCTGCAGCTGCACGTCCTCTACTGGGTCTACCCGTTCCCGAACCAGGACGGCGAGAAGGCGATCCGGCCGCCGACGAGCAAGCCCGGCCTGTGCATCCTGCCGACGCTGATCTATCCGGAGAGCCGCGGCACCGTACGTCTGGCCAGCGCCGACCCGTTCGCGCACCCGCTGCTCGACCCGGCCTACCTGAGGTCGGGCAAGGACACCGAGGTGCTCCTGGACGGGATCGCGAAGGTACGCGAGATGATGGTCGGCCTCGGTGACAACCAGGGCGAGATCACGCCGGGCCCCGACTACGCCGGCGCCGAGGCCACCCGTGAGCTGCTGCCCAACATCGTGCACAGCGTCTACCACGGCGTCGGCACCTGCCGGATGGGCTCGGACGAGCGTGCGGTCGTCGACCCGTCGCTGCGCGTGAAGGGCATCGACGGCCTGCGGGTCGCCGATGCGAGCGTGATGCCCTCGATCACCGGCGGCAACACCAACGCGCCCGCCATCATGATCGGGGAGCGCGCCGCCGACCTCATCCTCGGGGCGGCCTGATGTCCGACCTGTTGCTGAGCGAGGACCGCGACCGCGTCCGCACGCTGACCCTCAACCGACCCGACCAGCTCAACGCCTTCAACCAGGCTCTCTACGTAGCGCTCGCCGAGGCGTTGCGCGCCGCCGACGAGGACCCGGAGGTGGCCGTCGTGCTGCTGACCGGGGCCGGGCGGGCCTTCTCGGCAGGCACCGACCTGCTCGAGATGAAGGAGACCGCCTCGAGCGCCGGCGGGGATGCCGACGACGGCGGCTCGCACGGGTTCATCGGCCTGCTCGACTCCCTGGTGGCGTTCTCCAAGCCGCTGGTCGTCGCGGTCAACGGGCTCGGGCTCGGCATCGGCGCGACCCTGCTCGGCTACGCCGACCTGGTCTTCGCCTCCACCTCGGCGAGGTTCAAGACGCCGTTCACCACGCTCGGGGTCGCGCCGGAGGCGGCGTCGAGCTTCCTGTTCCCACGGCTGATCGGCCGGCAGAATGCCGCCTGGATGCTGATGTCGGGAGAGTGGGTCAGTGCCGGGGAGGCTCAGCAGATGGGACTCGTGTGGCGGGTGACCGAGCCCGGGGAGCTCTTCGCCACCGCCTGGGACCATGCCGCCACCCTCGCCGCGCGGCCGATCAGCAGCCTGGTCGCGGTCAAGGAGACCATGACCGCCCCGCTGCGCCCGGGAATCGAGGCGGCGCGGGAGCTGGAGAACGCCAAGTTCGCCGAGCTGCTCGGTGGGCCGGCCAACATCGAGGCGCTCGTCGCCTTCGCCGAGGGGCGCGAGCCCGACTTCACGAAGCTTCCGCCGGGGGTCTGAGCGGGCTCAGTGGTGCGACCGGGGTCGTTGGTCGAAGCTCCCGTATCGGTCGCTGCCGTCGAGGTGGTACTCGCGCTCCATCTCGGTGAGGTCGTGCTCGATCTGGCGGCCGCGACGCCGGTCCAGGAAGGCGGCGATCAGCATCAGGACGGTCCAGAACACGATCATCCCGATCGTGACCGCGATGACTGCGCTGTTCATGGGGATCAGCTCCTCTGTGGTGGGTCGATCTTCTCGTGGCCGGGCCCGCCCGGACCGGGCTCGGCGCTGAGCATGATGTGGTCGACGATCTCGAGCCCGGTGTCGTGCTCCCTGACGACCTCCAGGACCGTGGCCCGCCGTTCCTCGGAGGCGACCTCGCCGGAGACGACGAGGTGGTCGCCGCGTACCTGGACCCGGATGCCCAGCTCGTTGGTGCGTGGGTCGGTCGCGATATCGCGTTCCAGATCTCGTGCCAGCTGTTCGTTCATGCCGACCTCCTGGGGACGACGTCGTAGACGCGGAACGCTGCCTGGATGACGGGCTGGGCGACGTTGCGTACCGGGACCCCGGCCGGGGTGAGGCCCTTCTCGCGCCCGGCGTGGGCATGGCCGTGGAGAGCCAGGTCGACGCCGGTCTCGTCGATCGCCTCGCCGAGCCGGTAGTTGCCGAGGAACGGCCAGATCTCCTTCGGTTCCCCGACCAGGGTCTCGTCGACGGGAGCGAAGTGGGACAGGGCGACGGTCACGTCGGGCTCGTCGCCGAGGTCGTCGAGAGCTTTACGCAGCACGTCGGCGGTCTCGATGCCGTGGCCCGTGAAGGCCTTCATCTGCGCCTCTCCGAAGTCAGCCGCGGAACGGCCGAGGAAGCCGAGGCAGAAGCCCTTGACCCCGGCGACGCCGAGCCGGCCGGCGTCTGTGTCGATGGTGGTCGAGGTGCCTTCGAGCACGGTCATCCCGCGGTCCTCCAGCAGCCGGGTGATGTCCCGTTCGGCCCCGGAGTGGTAGTCGTGGTTGCCGAGCACGACGAGGACGGGCACGTCGGCGGCGCCGAACTCGTCGGCGAAGGCCCCCGCCTCCTCGAGCGTCCCGTGCTGGGTGAGATCCCCGGCGACGAGCAGAGCGTCCGCCTCGCCGGAGATGCCCTCGAGCAGCGGTGCGTAGCGTCCTCGCAGGTCGTCGGCGAGATGCACGTCGCCGACGGCTGCCACACGAATCGGGTCAGGCATCGTCCCCTCCCAGGATGTCGAGCGCGTCCAGCAGGCCGAGTGCGGACTGCGCGAACGGGCTCCGCTTCGCCTCCTGTCGCACGAGCTGCCAGTCGACCTGCTCGCGCAGGGCGCGGGCGCAGCCGAGGATCGGCGAGAGGTCGCAGGCGTGCTCGCTCAGCGCCAGCATGCGCGAGATGAGCAGGTCCGTCGCCGACATGACGGGCATGGTCACGGAGTCGACCGGAAGCTCGCTGCACCGCACCAGCAGCCCCTCGTCCACGGGCCCGGTCGGCAGCCGGTGGATCAGGTCGACGACCACGGTGTCGCGGCCGACCTTCACCAGCCAGTCCTCGGGCGCGGCGACCGAATCCATCCCGTTCTCGATCAGCGCCTGTACGGCCTCTTCGACGCAGTCCTCGGGCAGGACGAAGTCGACGTCGTGGGTGCTCTCGGGCCCGCCGCGCGTCCAGACCGCGTACCCGCCTGCCAGCGCGAACGGGATCTCGGCGGCCTTCAACGTCGCGCCCACCCGCTTGAGCACGTCGCGTTGTCGCTGGAGCTCTTCGCCCAGCACGTCAGTTCTCGGCATAGGGGTGCGGTACCCCGAATGGGCGTCGATCACCCCTTGTCGAAAACGAGAACGTGTTCTAATCTGGACACGTGTCCAGCGCAACGAGCACCCGACAGACGGAGACGGTGGAGCGACTGTTCGCCGCGGGCCTGCAGGAGCTGCGTGAGGTCGGGCACGAGGCGCTCACCATCCGTGCGGTCGCCGCGCGGGCCGGTGTCTCCGCGGCGACGGCCTACACCTATCTCGCTTCCAAGAACCACCTCTTCGCCGAGCTCTTCTGGCGCCACCTCACCCAGGCCTCGTCGACGATCGTGCCCGGATCGCGCGTGGAGCGGGTGCAGGCGGCCGTACGCGGCCTGACCACGAGGATCGCCGAGGAACCGGCGCTCGCGGCCGCGGTCACCCCGGCGCTGCTGGGCAGCGATGCCGATGTCGAGCGGCTGCGGCTGCGGATCGGTGGCGAGTTCGCCGCCCGGTTCGAGGTGGCGCTCGGGGACGGCGCCGAGGATGCCGTGCGCGAAGCGATGCTGCTCGCCTTCTCGGGTGCGCTGCTGCAGGCGGGCATGGGCCTGATGACCTACGACGAGATGGCCGGCCGGCTCGCCCCGGTCGTCGCCGTGATCGTCGACGAGGCGACGTATCGAGCCTGTCGAGATGAGTGAGATGACGAGCACCGCCACCGAGATCTTCGACCCCTACGACTACGACTTCCACGAGGACCCCTACCCGGTCTACGCCCGGCTGCGAGAGGAGGCGCCGCTCTACCGCAACGCCTCCGACGACTTCTGGGCGCTCTCCCGGCACGCCGACGTGCACGCCGCGATCAAGAACGACGTGACCTTCTCCAACCGGATGGGGGTCTCGCTCGACGCCAGCGCCTGGAACGCCGACGCCCACCGGGTGATGTCCTTCCTCGCCCTGGACGGGGCCGCACAGACGCGGTTGCGCAAGCTGGTCTCGGCCGGCTTCACGCCCCGGCGGGTCCGCGAGCTGACGCCGGAGATCCAGGCGCTGGCGGACCACTACCTCGACGCGCTGGTGGCGCCGTCCGCGGACGGCGGGGAGGTGGACTGGATCGCGGAGCTCGCCGGCAAGCTCCCCATGGACGTCATCTCGAAGATGATGGGCGTCCCCGCCGCCGACCGCGACGAGGTGCGCAGGCTGGCCGACCTGGTGGTGCACCGGGAGGACGGCGTACGCGACGTGCCGGAGGCCGGGATGACGGCCGCGCTGGAGCTGATCGGCTACTACGCCGAGATGGTCGCGCAGCGGCGCAGGCAGCCGAGCGAGGACCTCACCTCGGCGCTCCTCGAGGCCGAGGTGGACGGCGACCGGCTGCTCGATCACGAGGTGATCGCGTTCCTCTTCCTGATGGTCGTGGCCGGCAACGAGACCACGACCAAGCTGCTCGGCAACGCGCTCTTCCACCTCGGCGCCCATCCGTCTCAGCAGGCCGAGATCTTCTCCGATCCGGAGGACACCGCGCTGGTGAGTCCGTGGATCGAGGAGACCCTGCGCCACGACACCTCGAGCCAGATGCTCGCCCGCTTCGTGGCCGAGGACGTCGAGCTGCACGGCCAGGTCGTGCCGGCCGGATCGAAGCTGCTCGTCCTGCTCGGCTCGGCCAACCGCGACGAGCGGGTCTTCACCGCGCCGGACGTCTTCGACATCCACCGCCCGCCCGAGGAGCTCAGCAGGATCATGAGCTTCGGCGTCGGCCGGCACTTCTGTCTCGGCGCCAACCTCGCCCGGCTCGAGGCCAAGGTCGTGCTGGCCGAGCTGGTGCGGCGTACGTCCGGGTTCGAGGTCCACGCCGACCGTGCTGTCCGCGTGCACTCCACGAGCGTGCGCGGGTTCGCCGAGCTACCCGTCATGTTCACCTGGAGGGCGGGCCGATGAGCAAGTACGCACAGCCCGACCGCCGCCCGGCGGTGATCACCGGAGCGTCGTCGGGGATCGGCGCGGAGACGGCGAAGGCGCTGGCCAAGGCCGGTTTCCCGGTCGCGCTGGGTGCCCGCCGGCTCGACCGGGTCGAGGAGATCGCCGCCGCGATCCGGGCCGACGGGGGAGAGGCGGTCGCGCACCCGCTCGACGTGACCAGCGACGACTCGGTGGCCGGGTTCGCGGCGAAGGTGACCGCCGATCTCGGCGATGTCGAGGTCGTGGTCTGCAACGCCGGTGTCACCCACCCGGGCGCGACCGTCGACGTCCCGACCGAGACCTTCGCCGACCAGGTCGACATCAACCTGTTCGGCGCCCACCGGGTCCTGCGCGCCTTCGGGCCCGGCATGATCGAGCGGCGCCGCGGTGACCTGGTCTTCCTCTCCTCCGACGTGGCGCTGAGGCCGCGACCCTTCATGGGTGCGTACGCCGCCTCCAAGTGGGGCCTGGAAGGCATGGTCAACGCGCTCCAGATGGAGCTCGAGGGCACCGGGGTCAGGGCGTCCATCGTGCGGCCCGGTCCCACCCACTCCGACATCGGCAACGAGTGGCCCGCCGAGCTCGGCGGGTTCGTGCTGGAGCAGTGGGTCCGCTGGGGCCTGGCCCGGCACCCGCACTTCCTCAAGGCGTGCGCTCAGGCAGACGCGATCACGACGATCGTGACCGCTCCGCGTGGCGTCCACATCAGCACGATCGACGTCAACCCCGAGGCACCCGTCGTTCCCGAAGGGGCCGGGGAGCGAAGCGACCGGCGGCAGGAGAGAGCATGACGATCCCCACCGTTTCCACCGTCCTGGACGACCAGGACCCGACCGTCCCCGCGATCATCCGCGGCACCGGGCACCTGCCCGAGATGCGCGTCGACCCGATCTCGCTGTTCACCCGCGTTCGTGAGGAGTGCGGCGACCTCGGCCGCTTCCGGCTGGCCGACAAGGACGTCGTCCTGGTCACCGGTGCCGAGGCCAACGAGGCGTTCTTCCGGGCGCCCGACGACGTGCTCGACCAGGCGGCTGCGTACCCGTTCATGACGCCGATCTTCGGCAAAGGGGTCGTCTTCGACGCCTCGCCGGAGGAGCGGCAGCAGATGCTGAAGAACCAGGCGCTGCGCGGCGACATGATGCGTGGGCACGCGCAGACGATCGAGGCCGAGATCCGCCGGATGATCGCCGGCTGGGGCGAGGAGGGGGAGATCGACCTGCTCGACTTCTTCGCCGAGCTGACCATCTACACGACCTCGGCCTGTCTGGTCGGCAAGCCGTTCCGCGAGGAGCTCGACTCGTCCTTCGCCCGGCACTATCACGAGCTGGAGCACGGCACGGACGCGATCGCGTACGTCGACGCGTACGCCGACATCGACAGCTTCCGGATGCGCGACGCCGCCCGGGAGAAGCTGGTCGCGCTCGTCCAGGCGATCGTCGACAAAAGGGTTGCCCGGGGCACGGTTCCGCGCGAGGAGCGCGACCTGCTCGACGTGCTGATCTCGATCGACATGGACACCGACACCATCACCGGGATCTTCATCTCGATGATGTTCGCCGGCCACCACACCTCCTCGGGCACGGCGTCGTGGGCGATGATCGAGCTGCTGCGCAAGCCGTCGGTGATGGCCGATGTCGTCGCCGAGCTCGACGACCTCTACGCGGACGGGTCTGAGGTCTCCTTCCAGGCACTGCGCTCGATCCCGGTGCTCGAGTCGGCACTGAAGGAGACCCTGCGGCTGCACCCGCCGCTGATCATCCTGATGCGTCTGGTGCGCGAGGACTTCGAGCTGCTCGGCGAGACCATCCCGGCCGGCACCCTGCTGGCGGCCTCGCCGCGGGTCTCCAACCGGATCGAGGACGACTTCCCGAAGGCGGAGTCCTTCGACCCGAGCCGCTACCTCGACCCGCGCCAGGAGGACCTGCGGAACCGATGGACCTGGATCCCGTTCGGCGCCGGCAAGCACCGCTGCGTCGGCAACGCGTTCGCGATGATGCAGATGAAGGCGATCTTCTCGGTCATCCTGCGCGACTACTCGTTCGAGGCGGCGCAGCCGCTGGAGTCCTACGCCGACGACTTCACCAAGATGGTGATCCAGCTCCAGCAGCCCTGCCGGGTCCGCTATCGGAGGCGAGCATGAAGCTCACCGCCGACCTCGGGCTCTGCCAGGGACATCAGGAGTGCCTCGCCGAAGCACCGGAGCTCTTCGGGTTCGACGAAGACCGCTACCAGGTCGTCGTACGCGTCGCCGAGCCGTCCGAGGAGCAGCTGCCCGTCGCGCGTGCGGCCGTGAAGTACTGCCCCGCTTTCGCTCTCAACCTGGAGGACTGAATGCCCGACATGGACCGCACCGAGATCGAGGGGTTCTGGGCCGAATGGCTCGACCTTAACCGTAAAGCAGAGGCTGAGGGTGATTGGGCGCCACTGGCCGACGTGTACGCCGAGGACGCGACGTACGGCTGGATGTACACCCCTGATGAGCACTTCATGGCCGTCGGCCGCGACCAGATCCGGGAGTGGGCGCTCGGCACCGAGATGGCCGGGCTCGAGGGCTGGCACTACGACTACCAGGCGACGGTGATCGACGACGTCAACGCGATGGTGGTCGGGTTCTGGCGGCAGCGGGCCGGGATCGTCGACGACGCGACCGGCGAGGAGTACGAGATCCTCGGCATCGGCGGCTCCTGGTTCGGTCTCACGCGGCGACCCGGCGGCGACGGGCTGGAGTTCGCCTGGCAGCGGGACTGGTTCGATCTCGGCTCCACCGCGACCACCTTCCTCGACATCGTCAAGGCCAAGAAGGCGACCGCCGGGCTGCTGGAGCGGATGTCGCTGAACGGCATGGAGCAACCCGGCCACTATCGCCTCGCCGACCTGCCCTCGACCGTCTGGCCGCCGCCCGTCGCGGCCGGGAACTTCGTGACCCAGGAGTCCGTGTGACGACCCGAAACCCCACCAACCCGCCCGCCCAGCAGCTCGTCGACGGCAAGCTCGGCGCGGCCGCATCCGGCGAGACGTACGCGATCCTGAACCCGGCCACGGGCCAGGAGATCGGCCGCGCGCCCGACTCGACGGCCGAGGACATGGACGCCGCCATCGCCGCCGCCCGGCGGGCCTTCGACGAGACCGACTGGTCCACCGACGTGGCGTTCCGGGTCCGCTGCCTGCGCCAGCTGCACCAGGCGCTCCTCGACAACGCCGCGGCGCTGCGCGAGCTGACCACCGCCGAGGTCGGCGCGCCCGCCTTCCTGGTGGCGGGGCCCCAGTTCGACACCCCGGTCGACACGCTGCGATGGACCATCGACCTGGCCGAGTCCTACGCGTGGGAGCGGGACCTCGGCGTCGGGGTCACGATGGGCATCTCCTCGCGCCGTACCGTGCGCAAGGAGGCGGTCGGGGTGGTCGCGGCGATCACCCCGTGGAACTTCCCCAACCAGATCAACCTGGCCAAGATCGGGCCGGCGCTCGCGGCCGGCAACACCGTGGTCCTCAAGCCCGCCCCCGACACCCCGTGGCTGGCCGCGGAGCTGGGCCGCCTGGCGGCCGAGCACACGGACCTCCCGCCAGGGGTGTTCAACGTGGTCACCCCGCGCGACAACCGGGTGGCCGCGATGCTGGCCGAGGACCCACGGGTCGACCTGGTCTCCTTCACCGGCTCGACGGCCACCGGTCGCGCGATCATGGCGGCCGCGGCGCCCAGCCTGAAGAAGGTCTTCCTCGAGCTCGGTGGCAAGTCCGCCGCGATCGTCCTCGACGACGCCGACGTGGCCTCGGCCGCGTCGATGGCGGCCTTCTCGGTGGCCGTGCACGCAGGTCAGGGCTGTGCGCTGACGACCCGGCTGCTGGTGCCCCGGGCGTCCTATGACGCGGCCGTCGAGGCCGCCGCCGCGACCATGGCCTCGCTCGGCGCGGGCGACCCGGCCGAGCCCGGCACCATCTGCGGCCCGGTGATCTCCGCGGTCCAGCGCGACCGGATCCTCGGCTACCTCGCGCTCGCCGAGGACGAGGGTGGCAGCTTCGCCACCGGCGGCACCGTCGCGGTCCAGTCAGGTGACCTGGCGGACGGTTTCTGGATCCAGCCGACCGTGATCGCCGGCCTCGACAACACCGCCCGCGTCGCCCGCGAGGAGATCTTCGGGCCCGTGCTCACGGTCATCGCCCACGACGGCGACGACGACGCCGTACGCATCGCCAACGACTCGCCCTACGGCCTCTCCGGCTCGGTCGAGTCCGGATCGCTGGAGCGCGCCAAGTCGGTGGCCGCCCGGATCCGCACCGGCACCATCGGCGTCAACGGCGGCCAGTGGTTCGGCCCCGACGCCCCCTTCGGCGGCTACAAGCAGTCCGGCCTCGGCCGGGAGATGGGCGTCGAGGGCTTCGAGGAGTACCTGGAGACCAAGCTGATCGCGGAGCCGGCATGAGACCGGGAGAGGGAGAGATGGACCGTTTCAAGGACAAGGTCGTCGTCGTCACCGGGGCGGCGCAGGGGATCGGCGAGGCGTACGCGAAGGGTCTGGCCGCCGAGGGCGCCGCCGTCGTCGTCGCCGACCTGAACGAGGACAAGGGCCAGCAGGTCGCCAAGGAGATCGAGGCGGCCGGCGGAGTCGCCAGATTCGTACGCTGCGACGTCTCCGACCACGCCTCGGCGGCTGCGCTGGTGGCCGAGACGACCGAGGCGTACGGCGGGATCGACGGTTTGGTCAACAACGCCGCGATCTACGGAGACATGGCCTTCGACCTGCTCATCACCGTCGACTGGGACTACTACGAGAAGTTCATGAGCGTGAACCTCAACGGCGCCCTGGTGATGACCCGCGCCGTCTACCCGGCGATGCAGAAGCGGGGCGGCGGCGCGATCGTCAACCAGTCCTCGACCGCGGCCTACCTCTACTCCGGCTTCTACGGGCTGGCGAAGGTCGGCATCAACGGGCTGACCCAGCAGCTCGCCCACGAGCTCGGCGGGATGAACATCCGGATCAACGCGATCGCGCCGGGACCGACCGACACCGAGGCGACCCGGGTGCAGGCCGGCGACGCGGCGCGAGAGATGACGAAGGGCATGGCGATCAAGCGCCTCGGCACCACCGAGGACATGGTCGGGACCGCGAAGTTCCTCCTCTCCGAGGAGTCCTCGTGGATCTCCGGGCAGATCATCGCCGTCGACGGTGGAGGGACGTTCCGGCTGTGAGCACGGTGCAGGGGACACGCGCAGGTTTCGTGGGGCTCGGGAACATCGGCAGGCCGATGGCGCTCCGGCTCGCCGCGGCTGACGGGATCGAGCTGTGGGTCCACGACATCGCCGAGGAGCCCGTCGCCGAGCTGGTCGCCGCGGGGGCTACGGCGGCCACCTCGGTCGCCGAGCTGGCGGCCGCGGTCGACGTGCTCAGCGTGATGGTGCGCGATGACGACCAGGTCCGCCAGGTCCTCTCGGAGGCGCTCGCCGTCGACCGCCCCGAGCAGGGACCGCTGACGGTCCTGGTCCACTCCACGGTCGCCCCGGAGACCCCCGCCGCGCTGGCCGCGACCGCGGAGCCGCACGGCGTGAACGTGCTCGACGCCCCGGTCTCCGGCGGCCCGATGGGGGCGGCCGAGGGCACCCTGGCGATCCTCGTCGGCGGCACCCCCGAGGCGTACGCAGCCGCCGCACCGGTCCTGGCGGCGATGGGCACCAAGGTGGTCCATGCCGGTGAGATCGGTGCCGGGACGAAGCTGAAGCTGGCTCGCAACCTGCTCCACTTCGCCTCGTTCACCGCCGCGACCGAGGCCCAGCGGCTCGCCCAGGCGGCCGGTCTCGACCTGGTCGCGCTCGGTGACGTCGTACGCCACACCGACGCGATCACCGGCGGCCCGGGGGCGATCATGCACCGCGACACCACCGCACCGATCGCGGAGACCGACTTCTGGCACGGCGTCTTCGGTCACGTGGTCGCGCTGGGGGAGAAGGACCTCGGCTTCGCGGTCGCGCTCGCCGACGAGCTCGGGGTCGACGTGCCGCTCGCCCGCCTCGCGCTCGAGCGGCTGGCGCCGGGCCTGGGGATGTCGCCCAAGACGTCGCGACCGGAGGCGGACGACAAGTTCGCCGATCTCCCCGAGGCGCGGGCCAGGGGACTGCGCAAGATGGAGGAGGTCTACGGCTTCGACATGGCCGACGGCGCAGGCGACTTCTTCCGCTACACCGCCGACCACCTCTTCGGCGACATCTGGCAGCGCCCGGGCCTGACCACCCGCGACCGCCGGCTCCTGCTGATCGGGCTGCTCGCCGGCCAGGGTGCCGCGGACGTGCTCGGGATCCAGATCCCCGCGGCGTACGCCAACGGCGAGCTGTCCGCCGACGAGCTCCGCGAGATCGTGGTGTTCCTGAGTCACTACGCCGGGTGGCCGAACGGTGCCAGGATGAACACGGTCGTCGAGGAGACCATCGGAAAGGCCCAGCGGAAGGCCCGGCGGAAGGCTCAGCACTCATGACGTACGTCATCACCCAGTCCTGCTGCAACGACGCCTCCTGCGTGGAGGTGTGCCCGGTCGACTGCATCCACCCGGGCCCGGACGAGCCCGGGTTCGGCGCCGCCGAGATGCTCTACATCCATCCCGACGAGTGCATCGACTGCGGCGCCTGCGAGGACGCCTGCCCGGTCAACGCGATCTACCCGGACTACGAGGTCCCGGACGCGTTCGCGCCCTACGTGGACATCAACGCCGCCTTCTTCGAGTTCACCGGCGAGCAGGACGAGCCCGCGCCGCTGCCGCCGCCCGGCGCCAAGATCGCCGGAGGCCCGCTCAAGGTGGCCGTCGTCGGCGCCGGCCCGGCCGGTTGGTACGTCGCCGAGGAGCTCGCCGCCACCCGACGCTGCGACGTCGAGATCACCGTCATCGACCGGCTCGCGACGCCCTACGGCCTGGTCCGCTACGGCGTCGCGCCCGACCACCTGGACACCAAGGAGATCGTCTCCGGCTTCGCGAAGACCGCGCGCCATCGCCGGGTGCGCACCCGCTACAACGTGGAGATCGGGCGCGACGTCACCCACGAGGAGCTCCTCGGCGCCCACCACGCGGTCGTCTACACGACCGGTGCCGGCGAGGGCCGCAGTCTCGGTCTCCCGGGCGAGGAGCTGCCGGGCTCGACGTCGGCGGCGGAGCTCGTCGGCTGGTACAACGGTCACCCCGACCGCGCCGCGCTCACCTTCCCGCTCGCCCACGAGCGAGCAGTCGTCATCGGCAACGGCAACGTCGCCCTCGACCTGGCCCGGCTGTTGCTGGCCGATGAGGAGACGCTGCAGGCCTCCGACCTGGCGCCTGCGGCGCTCTCGGCCCTGGCCGCCAGTGGCATCCGCGAGGTCGTCGTCACCGCCCGGCGGGGTGCCGAGCACGCGGCCTTCACCAGCCCCGAGCTGCGGGCACTCGCCGACGACCCCGGCATCGACGTCGTGGTCGAGGGGGCCGACCTGGCCGCCCTGCCGACCGAGGCGGACCTGACCGAACGCGACGCCGGCGCCTTCGCAGCACTCCAGAAGGCCGACCTGCTCCGCGACCTGGCCGCCCGGCCACGTACGGAGGCCGCGAAGCGGCTGGTCCTGCGCTTCGGGCTGACGCCCACCGAGATCCTCGGGGCGGACACCGTCGCCGGGGTGCGGTTCGCCACGGGTGAGGAGATCGAGGCAGGGCTGGTCGTCCGGGCCACCGGTTACCGCTCGGCGGGGGTCGCCGGCGTGCCAGGAGAGCAGGGCTCCGGCCGCTTCCTCCACGAGGCCGGCCGGGTCATCGGAGCCGAGGCCACCTACACCGCCGGCTGGGCCAAGCGCGGCCCCAGCGGCGTGATCGGCACCAACCGCGCCTGCGCCGCCGAGACCGTACGCACGCTCCTGGACGACCATGCCGCCGGCTCGCTCGCCGAGCCCACCGGTGAGTCCCTCGACGACCTCCTGGCGGCCCGCGGGGTGGTCGTCGTCGACCAGAGCGGCTGGAACACGCTCGACACCCACGAGCGCGAGTCCGGCAAGGAGATCGGCCGGCCGCGGGCGAAGGTGGCCGACCGGGAGGAGCAGGTGCGCATCGCTGCGCTTGCCCGCGTTTGACCCTCGGTCATCGGGGATGTCTGCCAGAGTGGATGAAAACCGATCCTCGGGGAAAGGCACTCGATGTCAGGCAGCGAATACAAGGACTGGAACCAGTCGATCATCGACGAGTTCCGCGCCAACGACGGCAATGTCACCTCCGTGCCGTTCGGGCGCGGTCTCGTGCTCGTGCACCACACCGGCGCCAAGACCGGCAAGGAGCGCGTCTCGCCCGTGGCCAACCTCCATCCGGACGCCGACACCTGGCTGATCGCCGCCTCCAAGGCCGGCGCACCGGAGAACCCGGCCTGGTACCACAACCTCTTGGCCCACCCTGAGACCAAGATCGAGACTCCCGACGAGGGCGTCGTCGAGGTCGAGGTCGCCGAGCTGAAGGGCGCCGAGCGCGACGCCGCCTGGGAGCGGTTCAAGGCGATGAGCCCGGGGTTCGGCGAGTACGAGGCCAAGACCGACCGGGTCATCCCGGTCCTCGCGCTGCGCCGCAGGTGATCCTCAGACCGGTGTGATCGGCAGCGACCGGCGCGGCTCGAAGGCGAAGTCCGCGCCGGTGCTGAACCGCACCACCGCGACCTCGGATGCCTCGGGGGCGGGTTCGGGGCGGCGGACGACCTCGACCCGCCAGCCGTCGTCGGCCGTGCTCCCCGCGGCCGTCACCTCGACGTCGAGGTGGGGGTCGAGGGCCTGCACCGCGACCTGGAGCGGAACGAACCATTCCGGCCCGATCAGCGAGACCCAGGCGCCGTCCTCGTCGGCGGCCGCGGGACGCACGACCAGCGCGCCGGCGCGGTGTGCTGAGCTTGACGAAGGGCCGACCTCGACCGAGACGTACGCAGCAGGGTTGAGCATCGGATGGAGCGCGAGCAGCCGCAGCGCGCCCTGGGTGTCCGGCGGCAGCGCGAGAGCCCGGGAGAGGCGCGCCCCGGCGATGCCGGCGACTCCGACGAGCTGCTTGCGGCGGATGTCGAGGAGCTGCTCCGGTGAGGTGGCCCGCGGCTCCAGGGCGAGCGTGAAGCCACGGTCGAGCAGCGCCATCTGAAGACAGACCTCGTCGGCGATGCGCGCCAGCGCGGAGCGGGAGAACGCCGCGAGGTCGAGGTCGGAGACGAGCGGACCCGCGTAGTCGGCAGCGCCGTCATCGGTGGGGTCGATCGGCGCGAGCTCGAGCCCGGCGGCCCGGGAGCGCTCGTTGACGGCCAGCTCCGGGATCGCGACCGCCTCGGGGTGGGCGTCGTCGATGGTCACGGTCCAGCGGCAGTGGGGCGTCCGGTCGGCGGGCGTCCGTGGCGGCCGGTGGACCGGGCGCACCTGGGCGCGCGGATGCGTCGCGATGGCGGTGGCGTCGAAGGTGGGGTCCTCGATGTCGTGGCACATCCCGCGGACGTACTCCTCGCCCATCGGCTCGACGTCCATCAGCGCGCCGCAGTGGTCGAGGTGGAACTCGCCGTGGCGGGCATCGTGGACGGTGTAGCGGAAGTCCATGAACTGCGGGGGCGCGCCGATGTCGAGCTGGAGGCCCTTGAAGATGGTCGGCACGTCGCCCTGTCCCGCCACAGCCGGGGCGTAGCCGAGCGCTGCCTGCATCCGGCGGGTGTAGATCGGTGAGGCCGCGGCCCACTCCACGATCGCGATCCGCAGCATCTCCTCACGCCCGAAGGCGGAGATGCACCACGCCATCCCGGAGCGGTCGATGAGCTGGCCGATCAGGAGGAGCTCACGTACGACCTCGGCGAGCTCCTCCCGGGTCAGATCGGCATAGCGGGAGCGGACGGCCCTTGCAGCCGTCAACGGATGTGGAGCTTCCGCATCCATCGCAGCGACGTCTGCATCTGCTTGGCGTAGTCGTCGAAGGTCTGCTTGCCCTGCGGCCCCATGACCTGTTTCTTCAGGGTGGCGACGTTCTGGGTCTCGGTGTACTTCAGCAGCCCCTGGTCACCGTGGCGGGCGCCGACCCCGGACTGCTTCATACCGCCGGACGGGGTCGACTTGGAGGCGTAGGCGGTGGCGAGGCCGTCGTTGATGTTGACGTTGCCCGACTCGATCCGGGCTGCAACGGCTTGGGCACGCTTGAAGTTCGTGGTCCACACCGAGGCGTTGAGCCCGTACTCGGTGTCGTTGGCCAGCTCGATCGCCTCCTCCAGGGTGGAGTAGCGGTGCAGCGAGACCACCGGCCCGAACGTCTCCGTCACCCCGTGGAGCATCTCCTTGGTGGTGCCCTCCAAGATGGTCGGCTCGAAGAACGTCGGCCCGATGTCGGGGCGTGCCGTCCCGCCGGTGAGCACGGTGGCGCCCTTGGCGACGGCGTCCTCGACGTGCGACCGCACCCGCGCCAGATGGTCGGGGGAGACGAGCGCGCCGAGGTCCGGCCCGAAGGCGTACGCCGCCTCGATCCGCATCCCCTCGACGGCGGCGACGAACTTGTCGCGGAACTCCTCGTACATCGCGTCCGGGATGTAGATCCGCTCGATGTGCATGCAGATCTGGCCGGTGTTGCCGAAGACGGCGAACATCGAGCCACCGACGGTCTCATCGATGTCGGCGTCGTCGAGGACGATCATCGGGTTCTTGCCGCCGAGCTCGAGGCAGGCGCCGATCAGGTTGCGTCCGGCCTGCTCGCCGATGACCCGGCCGGTCGCGGTCGAGCCGGTGAACATCGCGTAGTCGACGTTGTCCAGCATCGTCGGGCCGACGTCCGGGCCCTCACCGCAGACGACCTGGAACAGTCCCTCGGGCAGCCCGGCCTCCTCGAGGAGCGAGATCCCGAACAGCGGCGAGAGCGCGGTCTTGTTGTCGGGCTTGAGCAGCACCGCGTTGCCGGCCATCAGCGCCGGGATCGCGTCGGAGAGACCGGTCGCGAACGGGAAGTTCCACGGCGCGATGATCCCCACCAGGCCCCGCGGCGGGTGACGCTCGATGGAGCTCGACAGCAGCGGCATCACGCCCGGGCGCTTCTTGTCCTTGAGCAGTTTCGGAGCCCGCTTGAGGTAGTGCGAGATCACCATCGGCGGGTCGCACACCTCCTCGAACGCGATCCGGCGCGCCTTGCCCGACTCGGCCTGGATGAGGTCGGCGATCTTGTGCTGGTTGCGCAGGATCAGCTCGTGGGCCCGCTTGAAGACGGCCAGCCGCTCCGGGAGCGGGGTGGCCGCCCAGGCGCGCTGAGCCGCGCGGCCGGCCGCGGCGGCCCGCTCCACGTCCTCCGGCGAGGACTGCGGCAGTGCCACCAGCACCTCACCGGTGTAGACCTCGGTCAGCTTCCAGGACGCACCCGTCGAGGACGGGACCCGGGAGACCAGCTCGCCCAGCAGTTCCTCGGTGATCCAGTCGGGGCGGCGCGATGTCCTGAGCTTGTCGAAGGGTACGCCTGCTGTCTTCGCTGTGTCAGTGCTCATGTCTGCTTCCGATCAGCTGGTTGTCGGGGTCGCTCTAGGAGTCTTCGTCGAGAATGAACGTCGCGCAACGGTCACCGATCATGACCGCGGGAGCGTTGGTGTTGCCGCCGATGATGGACGGCATGATCGAGGCGTCGGCGACGCGGAGGCCGTCGACACCGCGTACGCGGAGCCGTGGGTCGACCACCGCCCGCTCGTCGACGCCCATCCGGCAGGATCCGACACCGTGGTAGATCGAGGTCGCCCGGTTGGTGACCTCCTCCTTCATCGCCTCGGCGTCGATCGCCTTGCCCGGGTGGATCTCGGACTTCACCTGGTCGCCGAAGGCAGGGGAGGCCATGATCTCGCGGATCATCTCGACGCCTTCGAGGAGAACGCGCTTGTCGTCGGGCTCGGCGAGGTAGTTGAAGTCGATCAGCGGCTCGGCGGTCGGGTCCGCGTTGCGCAGGCGCAGCGTCCCGCGCGAGCGCGGGTAGATCAGCGACGACATCACCGTCAGCGCCGCCCGTGGGTCGACCTCGTGACGGATCGGCGCGTCCTGGTTGGGGGAGGGATAGGCCCAGGGGAGCACGTGCAGCTGCAGGTCGGGTACGTCGGTGGCCAGCGAGGTGCGGACGAACCCGACGGTCTCGAAGACGGTGTGGCCGAGGAACGACCTGCCGACCGTCTGCTCCTTGAGGACCGCCTTGCCGAAGTAGGCGGCGGTGCCGTGGTGCAGCGCAGTCGGCATCTCCCAGGTGGTCGGCACGAACATGTGATCGTGCAGGTTGTCGCCGACCGGCAGCTCCTGGACGGTCTGGATGCCGTGCTCGGCCAGGTGGTCGGAATGACCGATTCCGGAGAGCATCAGCAGCTGTGCGGAGCCGAAGACGCCGGCCGACACGATCACCTCGGCCGTCGCCGAGATCGTCTGCGGCCCCTGCTTGGTGAGGACCTCCACACCCGTGGCACGCCCGTTCTCGATCACGATCCGGGAGACGTGCACGCGGGTCAGCGTGGTCAGGCCGGGCAGCTCCTGGTCGTGGAGGTAACCGCGGGAGGCCGAGTAGCGGAGCCCGTCGATCGCGCTCTGCTGGAACGTCGAGACGCCCTCCTGCTCGGCGCCGTTGTAGTCGTCGAGCACCTTCACGTCGAGGGTCTCGGAGGCGGCGCGCTGGAAGGACAGCGACGCCTCGGTCGGCCGGGGGTGCTTCATGACCTTGATCGGCCCGCCCGTGCCGCGGTAGTCGGAGCCGCCGCCCTCGTAGTCCTCGATCCTCAGGTACGCCTCGTTGACCGCGTCCGCGTCCCAGCCGATGTTGCCCTCGGCCGCCCAGGCGTCGTAGTTGGCCCGGTTGCCGCGGACCCACAGCAGACCGTTGATGGAGGAGGAACCGCCCAGCACCTTGCCGCGCGGCTGGGGGAGCTCGCGGTTGCGGGCGTGCTTCTGCGGGACCGTGTGATAGCCCCAGTCGACGAGCTTCTTCAGTCGCGGCTCGGCGTGCATCGGGCCGATCATTCCGGGCTTGGTGACCATGTAGTTGTGCTTGTCGTTCTTGCCCGCCTCGAGCAGGATGACCGACCTGCCCGCCGCGGCCAGGCGGCCGGCGACGGCACAGCCGGCCGAGCCGGCGCCGACGACGACGTACTCGGCCTCGGTGACTTTCTCGCGGGCCATCTCAGATCCTCTCGATGATCGTCGCGGTGGCCTGTGCGCCCCCGGCACACATCGAGACCAGGGCGGTGCTCGCGTCGCGGCGCTCGAGCTCGTGGAGCGCGGCGGTGAGCAGCCGGGTGCCGGTGGAGCCGACCGGGTGGCCGAGCGCGATGGCGCCGCCGTTGACGTTGATCTTCTCCTCCGGGACCTGGTGCACCTTCGCCCACGACATGACCACGCCGGCGAAGGCCTCGTTGACCTCCGCGATGTCGATGTCGGCGATCGTCATGCCGGTGTCCTTCAGTGCCTTCTCGGTGGCTTGGACCGGGCCGTCGAGGTGGTAGTAGGGGTCGGAGCCGACCAGGTTGGAGGTGACGATCCGAGCCCGCGGCTTCAGCCCGAGGGACGAGGCGACCGAGGAGTCCATGAGCAGCAGTGCCGAGGCGCCGTCGGAGATCTGCGAGGAGGTGCCGGCGGTGTGTGTGCCGCCCTCGAGCACCGGGCTGAGCCCGGCCAGCTTCTCCAGGGACGTGTCGCGGATGCCCTGGTCCTCGGTGACGGTGCGGAACTCCCCGGTGGGGTTGCCCTCGTCGTCGAGCATGGGGGCCTCGACGGCGAAGATCTGGCTCTTGAAGTGCCCGGCGTCGCGCGCGTGCCGGGCCTTCACCTGCGACCACAGCCCGAACTCGTCGACCTCGTTGCGGGAGAAGCCGCGGTCCTTCACGATCCGGTCGGCGCCCTCGAACTGGTTGGGCAGATCGATGTTCCAGTCCGCGGGACGCGGGTCGCCGGCTCCCTTGGGGACGTTGGCGCCCAGCGGGATGCGCGACATCGACTCGATGCCGCAGGCGATGCCGACCTTGATCTGGTCGGAGGCGATCATCGCGTTGATCAGGTGGGTGGCCTGCTGGGCCGAGGAGCACTGCGCGTCGATGACGGTGGAGCCGGTGTGGATCGGCAGCCCGGCGTGGAGCCAGGCCCGGCGGACCATGTTGTTCGACTGCTCGCCGGCCTGGGACACGCAGCCGCCGATGACCTGATCCACCAGGTCAGGGTCGACTCCGGCGCGCTTGAGCACCTCGACCTGGGCGGCACCGAGCAGCACGCCCGGGTGCAGGCCGGCCAGCCAGCCCTTGCGCTTGCCGATGGGGGTGCGGACGGCTTCGACGATGACGGGCGTGCCCATGGAACCTCGCTCTTCGGGGGTTTCGACAAGTCGCTGGTGCACGGCCGCGCACGCTGGACTCCGGTGACGTGACACCGGTTACACTCGATTGTCCCAAATTAGAACGTGTTCTCGTTTGGCGCAACCCTTGTGTGATGCTGAGCACTGTGTGACGATAAACTAGAACGTGTTACAGAAAAGATCTCGAAGGAGCACACCCGTGACCGCTCTCCCTGTGGATTTCGATCCGACTGATCCCGTGCTCAACGAGGAGCGCGTCCCGCTGCAGGAGTTCCTCGAGCTGCGCAAGACCGCCCCGGTGTGGTGGGTCGAGCAGTCGCCGGCAGCACGCGCGGGCTTCCTCGACACCGGGTTCTGGGCGGTGACCAAGCACGAGGACATCTTGGCCGTCTCCAAGGACAGCGAGAACTTCGGCACGAACGAGAACGGCGTGATCATCCGGTTCGCGCCCGACATGACCCGTGAGCAGGTCGAGCTCCAGCGCGCGATGCTGATCCACCACGACGCCCCGGACCACACCAAGCTGCGCCAGATCATCAGCCGCGGCTTCACCCCGCGCGCGATCAACGCCCTCAAGGAGCGCCTGGTCGAGCGGGCCAACAACATCGTCGACGACGCCCTGGCCAAGGGCGAGGGCGACTTCGTCTCCGAGGTCGCCGCCGAGCTCCCGCTCCAGGCGATCGCCGAGCTCCTCGGGGTCCCGCAGGAGGACCGGCGCAAGCTCTTCGACTGGTCCAACCAGATGCTGGCCTACGACGACCCGGAGTACGACGCCGATCCCGAGGCCGCCTCGATCGAGATCCTGTCCTACGCGATGGCGCTCGCCGCCGAGCGCAAGGCCGACCCCAAGGACGACATCATCTCCAAGCTCGTCAACGCCGAGCTGGAGGGTGGCGCGCTGGGCGACGACGAGTTCGGCTTCTTCGTCATCCTGCTCGCGGTCGCCGGCAACGAGACCACCCGCAACGCGATCACCCACGGTATGCAGGCCTTCTTCGACCACCCTGATCAGTGGGAGCTGTGGAAGAAGGAGCGCCCCGACACGATGGTCGACGAGGTGATCCGCTGGGCGACCCCGGTCACCGTCTTCCAGCGTACGGCGCTCAACGACGTCGAGGTCGGCGGGCAGCTTGTCAAGAAGGGCCAGCGCGTCGGCATCTTCTATGCCTCCGGCAACCACGACGAGGACGTCTTCGACGACCCGGACACCTTCGACATCACCCGCGAGCACAACCCGCACCTCGCCTTCGGTGGCCACGGTGCGCACTACTGCATCGGCGCCAACCTGGCGCGGATGGAGGTGCGGATCATGTTCGACGTGATCGCCGACCGGATGCCCGACCTCAAGCCCAACGGCACCCCGCGCCGGCTGCGCCACGCCTGGATCAACGGCATCAAGGAGATGCCGGTCACCTACGCCTGATTCCGGGCGTCAGGGCACGACCACGTTGGAGAAGTGGGGCCGGCGGAACGGATACTCCGCCGGCACCCACTTCTTCAGTGCTTCATAGGCCACCTCGTAGAGCCCCTGCTCGTAGGCCTCGGTGGTCACCCACCAGCTGACGTCCACGTCGTACGCAGCCAGCTCCTCGTTCAGCTCCTGCCGGACGCCCAGCGGGTAGAGATAGGCGCACCCGACGTAGCCGAGCTCTGAGGTCTCCAGGACGTAGGAGAACGACTTGTTCTCCTTCCACTCGCCCTCGTGCCAGACGAGGTCGATGTAGTCCTCATCCTCCGAGGTCGGCCCGACGGGCCAGCCGCCGCCCCGGGTGGCGTTGATCAGGTCGCGGTCGGCGTTGATGGCGCGTACGTCGTCGGCCAGGCACTCGCGCGACAGCGGCCGTGCGGTCAGGTCGCCGTGGGTGAGCACCTGCGGCGCCTCGAACCCGGCGGGGACGGCGAGCAGCCTGCTCAGTCCTGAGTAGCTCATGCCCGAAGGCTACGTTCAGCGACGCACGGCCAGCATCCCGGCGTACGCTGCCAGCAGCCGCTCCTTCGGGTACTCCTCTGGTCTCGCCAGGAGCAGCCGGGCGAACTCCTGGACCAGGGCGACGAGCGAATGGGCGACCACCTCGACGTCGAGCTGGGACTCGGGCCCGAGGTTGGTGCCGAGCACATCGGCGACGAACCCGCGCAGCAGGACCAGGGTGCTCTCGATGCGTTCGCGCACGACCGGCGGCGCACCGTCGATCAGCCCGAGCACCGGTCGCCAGGTCTCCGGATCCGCCTGGACCGCCCGGAGGAGTCCGTCGGCCGCCTCGAGCAGCCATCGGTCGAGGTCGACCGGGACGCCGTCGGCCGGGATCAGCGCCAGTGCTGCGTCGGCGGCCCGCTGCTGGGTGCGGTCGAGCAGGGCGTGGAGGAGTGGGTCGATCCCTCCGTACGCGTCGTAGACGACCGGTCGGGTCACGCCTGCCTCGGCGGCGATGGAGCTGATGGTGAGGTGGCCGTAGCCGTCACGGCCGAGCACGCGAAGCGCCGCGTCCAGGAGCGCCTCCCGACGCTCTTCGAGAGGCATCCGGGCGGCATAGCGTCGCCTCGAGGCGGGTTGGTCGTTGGCCATCACGACGAAACGTTACGGGTAGGAGGACGCGCGGCGGAAGGGGTGACACAAGCCACACGATGTGCGAATCTACACCCGTGTAGTAATTGACGCCGCCCGCCGACGAGAAGGAGTTCCCGGGTGACCGCAACCTTGCCCGAACGGCTGGCGACCAGCCTCTGGCGCCGTTTCGCCGACGGGCTCAGGACCGTCGGCGAGACCATCGCGCTGGGGGCCGAGGCGTGCGCGTACGCCGCCAGGGACATCGTCACCGGCCGGTTCGACTGGGCACAGGCCGCCGACCAGGCCTGGTTCATGGCCCGGGTCTCCCTGCTGCCGACGATCCTGGTCGCGATCCCGTTCGGGGTGGTCACCTCGATCCAGGTCGGCGCGGTGGCCAACAGCATCGGCGCCTCCTCCTTCAGCGGTGCGGTCAACGGTGTCGGGGTGCTGCGCCAGGCGGCGCCGCTGGTCACCTCGCTGATCATCGCGTGCGTGGTCGGCTCGGCGATCTGCTCCGATCTCGGGATGCGTGCGATCCGCGACGAGATCGCCGCCCTGGAGGTGATGGGGACCAACCCGGTCCAACGGATGGTCGCGCCCAGGATCGTGGCGGCGGTCTTCCTCTCGGTGATGCTGACCGCGATCGTGGCGGTGGCCGCGATCGCGACCGGCTACGTGATGAACGTCGGACGGGGCGTGGTCGGTGCGGGGACCTATCTGGACGCGTTCACCAACTTCAGCCAGAGCGCCGACCTGTGGCTGGCCGAGGGCAAGGCGGTGCTGTTCGGGCTGATCGGCACCACGGTGGCGGCCCACAAGGGGCTGGGCGCGACCGGCGGACCGCAGGGTGTGGCCGACGCCGTCAACCAGACCGTCGTGCTGAACGTGATCGTGCTGGCCGTGGTGAACGCCGTCGTCACCCAGGGATATCTGGCGCTCGCGCCGGGGGGAGGTGCCTGATGGCCGCGGTCGAGACCGACGGACCGGCGGCCGGCTGGGCGAGCCCGCTGGTGCCGTTCGGCTCCTTCCTCACCTTCAGCGCCGCCGTCCTGCTGGCGGTGCCGGCCACGCTGGTGCACCACTGGCGCACCTGCCTGCAGCACTTCTCCGACATCTGCTGGGGCAAGGGCGCGATCATCGTGGGCGGCGGCACGATCGGCGTCATGGTGCTGCTCTCGGTCTCGGTCGGCACCTCGCTCGGCATCGAGGGGTTCAACGGGCTCGAGCTCGTCGGCCTGGCGCCGCTGGTCGGGTTCATCTCGGCCACGGCCAACACCAGGGAGCTCGGTCCGCTGGTGGCCGCGCTGGCACTGGGGGCGCAGGTGGGCTGTCGCTTCACCGCGCAGCTCGGTGCGATGCGGGTCAACGAGGAGGTCGACGCGCTCGAGGTCATGTCGGTCCGGCCGGTCAACTACCTGGTGGCCACCCGTCTGGTCGCCACCATGCTCGCGATCGTGCCGCTCTACGTGATCGGGCTGCTCGGCTCCTACATCGCCTCCGAGTCGACCGTGGTGATGCTCTTCGGCCAGTCGCCGGGTCAGTTCGACCACTACTTCCTGGAGTTCCTGACGATGCGCGACATCGGGTTCTCGTTGATCAAGATCTTGATCTTCGCCGCGATCGTGGTGCTGATCCACTGCTGGTACGGCCTCGCCGTCTCGGCGGGCGCGCTCAACGTCGGCGAGGCCACCGGCCGCTCGATCCGGGCCAGCTTCGTGGTCATCGTCGTGCTCAACATGCTGCTCACCGTCGCCATGTGGGGTGGCGACCCGGGTTTCAGGATCTCCGGATGAGCCGCGGCACGAGCCCCCGCACCCTGGCCGTACGCGGCGCCGCCGGCGTCCTGGCCTGCGGACTGCTCGCCGCCGGGATGATCGTGCTCTCCGCGCGCCCGTTCTCCGACGACGTCGCGACCCGGGCCGCCATGGTCGACGTGGGTGCTTCGCTGCGTACCGGATCGGACGTGAAGATGGGCGGGGTCATCATCGGCACCGTCACCGGCATCTCGCGGGCCGCCGGGTCCTCGAAGGCCTCGGTCGCGATCCGCCTGGACGACGAGGCGGCGGACAGGCTCCCGGCGGACGTGGCGGCGCGGGCGCTGCCGGCGACCGTCTTCGGCACCGCCTACGTCGACCTGGTCTCGACCGGTTCGCGGCCGGGGAGATGGGCGGGCGGCACCATCCCGCAGGACCTGCGTCAGGGCACTGTCGAGCTGCAGCAGGCGCTGGACAGCATCGACGAGCTGGTCAAGGCGGTCAGCCCGGCCGACCTCAACGCCGCACTGGCGGCGGTCGCCGGCGGGCTCGACGGCCGCGGCGACGACATCCACCGAACCCTCGTGCTCGCCGCGAACGTGCTGGAGCAGGCCGAGGCCGACCTGCCCACGATCCGGTCCACGGCGGCCCTGCTGGCGGTCAACCTGGAGACCCTGGAAGCCTCCGCCGCCGACCTGTTCGCTGCCCTGGAGTCCGGCACGACGACCGCCGAGACGATCGCAGCCAAGCGCGAGCAGCTCGCCGCGCTGCTCTCCGGCGGCCTCACCCTGACGGCCGACGCGCAGCGGTTCCTCGACGAGCACGGCGCCGAGCTGGTCGAGGCGATGGACCAGGCGGCGGTTGTCGCCGACGCCGTCGCCGACAACCGGGAGGACGCCGTGGTGGAGAGCTTCCGGGCCAACCGCGAGATCGGCCAGGAGATCCCGACCGTGATCGACGACGGCCGGGCCGCGCTCGACCTGATCCTGCACCGGGTGGCGCCGCCCTACTACACCCGCGAGCGCGACTGCCCGACCTACGGCAACACGTCAGGGGACTGCTGATGTCCGGACTGCGCGGCTCCTCGGGCCGCCCCACAGCGACCTATCTCAAGCTGGCCGCGTTCACCCTGGTCGCGGGGCTCGCCTTCGCGCTCGTCCTCGGCACGCTGAAGGCGCCGGTCGCCGGGGACCTGGTCACCTACACCGCCGAGTTCGCCGACGTGAACGGCCTGCACGAGGACGATGCCGTACGCATCGCCGGGGTCAGCGTCGGCAAGGTCACCGACATCACCGTCACCGCCACCGGGAAGGCGACGGTGGAGCTGACGGTTTCGCGGAAGCAGCAGGTGCTGGACACCGCGCGGCTCTCGGTCCGCTACCAGAACATCGCCGGTCAGCGGTTCCTCGGGATCGAGCAGACCCGAGGGTCGGGGAGGCCACTGGATGCCGGGGCACGGATCCCGGCGAGCCGGACCAGCGCCGGGTTCGACCTGACCGAGCTGCTCAACGGGTTCCGGCCGCTCTTCGACGTACTCGATCCCGCCGAGGTCAACCAGCTCGCCGCCACCATCTTGAAGGTCCTCCAGGACGAGGGTGGCAGCATCCCGGTGCTGCTGAAGCAGACCGCCGACCTGACTCGTTTCGTGGCCACTCGCGACCAGGTCTTCGACCGGGTGCTGACCAACCTGACCCCGTTCCTGGCCGACCTGGCCGCCCAGGGGGACGAGTTCGAGACCACGGTGCGCGAGCTGGAGAAGCTGATGAAGGGCCTGGCCGAGCAGCGCGACGCCCTGGGCGCCTCCGTCGAGGAGCTGTCCGGGCTCCTGGCCACCGGCGCCGACTTCGGTACGCAGATCGAGGCTCCCGCACGCACGTTGAGCCGTAACCTGCGGGTCTCGGTGACCGCCTTCGCGGCCAACCTGACCAGCTTCAAGGGTGCTGTGGTCTCCTTCGCGCAGCTGGTCGAGACGCTGGGGCGGATCACGTCCTACCGCAACGCGCTCAACATCTACGTCTGCCGCTACGACTTCTCCGTCGACGAGCTCGTGCTGGCGCTGCCACCGAGCGACGACCGCTACTCCGAGGTGTGCTCCGGATGACTCCACTGCGAACCATGGACCCGCTCAAGGTCGGGATCGTCGCCGTCGTGCTCGCCGCACTGGCGGTCGTCTTCGTCTTCCGTGCCGGAGCGCTCGGCTTCGGCGAGCGGGTCTGCGTGGCCCATTTCGAGCACACCGCCGGCCTCCGGGTCGGCGAGGACGTGACCGTGGCCGGTGCGCGGGTCGGCGAGGTGCGCTCGATCGAGCTCGGTGCCCGCGACGTGATCGTCGAGTTCACCGTCGAGGACCACATCCGGCTCGGCGCCCGCACCCGTGCCGAGATCGAGGTCGCCACCCTGCTGGGCACGCACCTGCTCGCCGTCACGCCGGCCGGCGAGGGAGAGCTGGCCGAGGACACGATCGCGCTCTCGGCGACGAGCGTGCCCTACAACCTCCAGGACATCGTCGACCGCGGCAGCGCCTCGCTCGACGAGCTCGACCCCGAGCTTCTCTCCCGCACCCTCGACGAGGTCGGCAGTGCGATGGCGAGCTCGCAGCCCGATCTCGCCGCTGCCCTCGAGGGTGTCTCGGCTGTCTCCGAGGTCGTGCTGACCCGGGCCGACCAGGCCGACGCGCTGGTCAGGGCGGCGACCGATGTGACGAGCCGGCTGAACGCCAACAGCACTGAGATCGTCTCGCTGATGAAGCAGGCGAACGCGGTGATGGCCGAGCTGCAGAGCCGCCGTGGGGCTATCCGCCAGCTGCTCGCGGATGCCCAGCGGCTCACCACCACCCTGAAACGGGTCGTCTCCGAGAACGAGCGGGACCTCGAGGTCGCGCTGACCAAGCTGGCCGTGGTCATCAAGGGGCTGCGCGCTCAGGAGAAGGAGCTCGGCGCCGCGCTCGACGTGCTCGGTCCGTCTGCCCGCTACCTTGCCAACGCCACCGGCAACGGACCCTGGGTCGACATCCGGCCCGACGACCGGGCGCTGCCCGACGGGCTGACCTGCCGGCTGAAGGGACTGTGCTGATGAGGACGTCGTCGAACTCGGGCTGGCTGGGCAGGTACGTCGCGATCCTGGTGGCGGTGGCCGCCGCGGTGGGCGCCGGTGCCGCGGCGATCCCGCTGACCAGCACCTACTCGGTGACCGTCGCCTTCGCCGACACCGCCGGCCTCTTCGTCGGCAACGACGTCGGTGTGCTGGGTGTCAAGGTCGGCGAGGTCGAGCGGATCACGCCCGCCGGCGCGGGGGTCGAGGTGGACCTGGAGCTCGACCGGGATGTCATCGTGCCGGCGGACGCGCAGGCGCTGATCGTCTCCCGCTCGGTCGCCAACGACCGCTACGTCGAGCTCACCCCACGCTATGCCGGTGGGCCGGTGCTCGCCGACGGCGACCTGATCGCCAGCGAACGCACCCGCACCCCGGCCGACTTCGACGACATCCTGGACGCGCTCGACCGGTTCAGCAGCGGGCTCGCGGGTGGCGACGGAAAGAGCGTCGACCGGTTCCTCCAGGCCGGATCGGCGACCCTGGGGCCCAACGGGCAGCGTGCGGGGGCGGCGCTGGCCGATCTCGCCGCCGCGCTGAACGAGGTCAACGGCCACACCGACTCCGCCGTCACCGCGCTGCACGAGACCGACGAGCTGACCAGCGCGATGGTGGCCCACGACGCGCTGATCGAGCTCTTCATCGAGAACGTCGCCGCGACCTCCGACCTGCTCGCGGAGCAGCGCACGGAGTTCACCGGCACGCTGCGTACGACCCGGGAGGCGGTCGACGCGTTGGCCAGGTTCACGCAGGCCAACGACAAGGATCTCCAGGCCGCCCTGAGGCAGGTCAACGCCGTGCTCGATCTGATCCTGGCGCACACCGACGACATCGAGGAGTTCGTCGAGGTGCTTCCGCTGGCCCTGCAGAACGTCGAGCAGGCTCGTGCCCCGGGTGGCGTGATGCTGCGTGTGCCGCTCACCGACGCGCTCAGCGAGGAGCTCGCCGGCCGTTGCCGCGAGTCCCTCTCGGACGTGTGCGAGATCGTCGGCACGGACCCGCTGAACACCGGAGGCCGTCCATGAGGCGCCTGGTGCTGATGTCGGCGGTGACAGGCCTGCTGCTGACCGGGTGCGGTATCGACGCCCGTACGCTGCCCCTGCCCGGCACCCGCGCCGGGGACGACGCGACCACGGTCGAGGCCACCTTCGCCGACGCCCTCAACCTCGGCGTCGGCTCGAAGGTGAGCGTCAACGGCGTCGACGCGGGCCGGGTCACCGCCCTGTCCACCGACGGCTACTCGGCGGTGGCCGAGATGAGCGTCGAGAAAGGCGTACGCCTCACCGACCTGTCCGCGGCACGGTTGCGCTACGACACCCCGCTCGGTGAGGTCTACGTCGAGGTCACCACCCCCGAGGGCGGCCGGGCGATCCCCGAGGGAGGACGGCTCGACCCGGCGCGGTCGACGACGGCACCCACGGTCGAGGACGCGCTCGCCTCGGCCTCGCTGCTCATCAACGGCGGCGGCATCGGCGATCTCGGCCGGATCGTCGACGAGCTCAACCGGGCCGTCGGCGACGGCACCGACGTGGCCGAGGTGCTCGACCGCAGCGCGACCTTCCTCACCCAGGCCAACCGCACCACCGCGGAGATCGACCGCGCCCTCACCTCGCTCGACGCCGTCTCGGCGACACTGGCCCAGGAGAGGCAGACCATCACCGACGCGCTGGCGGCGATCGGGCCCGCGGCGCGCACCGTCCGGCAGCAGACGACACAGATCATCGCCCTGCTCAACCGGCTCGTGCGGCTCTCCCGCGACGCCAACGGGGTGCTCGACCGGATGGACGACGACACCGTCGCCGTGGTCCGCGACGCCGGGGCGATCCTCGCCCAGGTCCGCCGGATCAGCGGCGATCTCGGCCCCGGCCTCGACACGTTCAGCTCGGCGATCAACGAGCTGCTCGAGGTCATCCCCGCCGACCACCTGCCGATCCAGCTCCACGTCGACATCGGCGAGTCCGTCGAGCAGGATCCGCTCAACCCGCTGCCACCGCTCCTGGAGGCGCCGGTCCTGCCACAGCAACGCCAGTGGGACCTCGGCAGCCTCCTGGGCGAGGGCAACGTTCTCGGAGGGGTCGGCTGATGGCGCTGCGCGAGACCGACCGGCCGCTCTTCGTCGGCTTCGGGGCGGCCGTGGTCGTGTTCGTGGCGGTGGCGGCGTACCTCCTCCTGGTCACCCTCGAGATCCCGCTGTTGTCCCGGCCGGCCACGGTGACCGTCGACCTGGAGCGCACCGGCGGCCTGTACGAGGGCTCCTCGGTGACCTACCGCGGCGCCAAGGCCGGGGTGGTGGAGACGATCGAGCTGACGACCGACGGAGGGGCTCTGGCCCGGATCAGGCTGGAGCCGGGCGTCCGGATCCCGCAGGACTCGCCGGCCGAGGTGCGCAGCCTCTCCCCGGTGGGGGAGCAGTACCTCGACTTCCAGCCGACCACCGCCGCCGGTCCCTACCTCCGCGACGGCAGCCGGGTCCGCGCCGAGGCGGTCGACCTGCCCACCACCCTGGCCAGCACCGTGGTCAGCCTCGAGGAGCTGATGGACCAGGTCGACCCCGAGCAGCTGCGCACCGTGGTCACCGGCCTGCGCACGACCTTCGCCGGCCGCGAGGACGAGCTCGCCGACCTGGTCGAGGGCAGCCAGGTCCTGCTGGTCACCCTCGACCAGGAGTGGCCCACCATCTCCCGCGTCCTGGTCAACACCGAGTCGCTGCTGCGCATCGGCGACCGACACGCCTCCGACGTACGTGCCGCCGCGCACGACCTCGCCCTGCTCACCGCCGAGCTGGAGAAGGCCGACCCCGAGCTGCGGCGCGCCTTCGACCGCGGCCCGGAGCAGTTCGCCGACCTCGTCCGTCTCGTCGGAGTCCTGGACCGTACGCTGCCGCCGACCCTGGAGCGCACCACCGCCCTTACCGACATCCTCGTCGTCCGCGACCCGCATCTGCGCGAGCTGCTGGCCGAATATCCCGACGCCATCCGCTCCCTGGCGGACGCGATGTACGACGGCGCCATCCACGGCGGCCTGGTCCTCGACACCGACTACCAGTGCGACTACGGCGGCCCCAAGTATCCGGCCACCGACACCACCCCCAGGCCGCTCTACGAGGACGGCCACTGCTCCGCGCCGCCCGACCGGGTCGTGCGCGGAGCGGACAACGCGCCCGGCTCGACCGGATAGGGAGACCCTCAGGCGTCCTTGAACGCGCGGTGGAGCGCCTTGCCCATGAAGGTGCCGAGGTCGTCCGGACCCCAGTCGTTGCTCGAGTCGAGGAGCGACCGCACCGCCGACTCGCACGAGGACAGGAAGAGGTCGATCAGGACCGGGAGCTTGCGCTCCAGGTCGGAGGTCTGCCACCAGCGCTCCATGGCGGGTCGGATCCAGTCGGTCGCCTGTGCCTGAACCAGCGCCTTCGCATCGCGGAAGCGCTCGGCGATGGCCGGGTCCGGCTCGCCGGAGAAGACCAAGCGCCAGGTCTCGGGTGCGGCAGCGGCGGCGTCGAGGAGGGCTCGGAAGCCGTCCACGAACGCCTGCTCCGGGTCGTCGGGGTTCGCGGATCCGTGCAACGCGGCGAGGATCGCCTCGAGAAGCTCGCTCGACTCCCGGTCGAGGAGCGCGTCGACCAGCTCGACCCGGTCCGCGAAGCAGGCGTAGACGACGGGCCGGGTCACGCCCATGGCCGCCGCGACCGAACCGATGGTCACCGCGCCGATGCCGTCGGCGACGGCGATCGTACGGGCCGCGTCGAGGACGAGAGGGCGCCGGCGCTCCGGACCCAGATGAGGGGCGCGAGCGCGCTGCGCTTGACCGGTGGTGGGCGGTGGCATGAGCCGATCCTAGGTGATCGGAGAAATTCCTACACACCTGTAGCAAATTCCTACACGAGTGTATTAATGTGAGGAGGTCCCCTCATCACGGAGTGTCCACATGCCGCTGTTCAACCCGCACAAGCCCGACTTCGACGAGTTCGACCACGAGACCCGCCGGATCTTCGAGGCGACGATCGACTTCTTCGAGAGCAAGGGCAAGGAGTGGCTGCTCCAGCAGGACCGCGACCGCGTCTGGTACGACGAGTTCCTCGCCTTCCAGAAGCGGGAGAAGGTCTTCGCGACGCTGCTGACCCCGGCGACCCAGGCCGACGGCGACCCGAACAAGCGCTGGGACGAGGCCCGCATCGCCATGTACAGCCAGATCCTCGGCTTCTACGGGATGTCCTACTGGTACGTCTGGCAGGTCACGATCCTCGGCCTCGGTCCGATCTGGCAGTCCGGCAACGAGCTGGTGAAGCGCCGGGCCGCGCGCCTCCTCGACGACGGCGCGATCTTCGCCTTCGGCCTCTCGGAGCGCGAGCACGGCGCGGACGTCTACACCTCCGACATGGTTCTGACCCCGGACGGCAATGGCGGCTACCTGGCCAACGGTGGCAAGTACTACATCGGCAACGGCAACAAGGCCGGCATGGTGTCGGTCTTCGGTCGCGTCGAGGGGCTGCCGACCGGGCCGAAGACCCAGGACGGCTACGTCTTCTTCGTCGTCGACAGCCAGCACGAGGCGTACAAGCTCCGCAAGAACGTCGTGAACTCGCAGATGTACGTCGCGGCCTTCGACCTCGAGGACTACCCGATCCGCGAGGAGGACATCATCCATGTCGGCTCGGAGGCGTTCGACGCCGCCATCAACACCGTCAACGTCGGCAAGTTCAACATCGGCTTCGGGTCGCTCGGAGCGGTGCAGCACGTCTGGCACGAGGGCATCACGCACGCCGACGGCCGCGTTCTCTTCGACACCAAGGTCACCGACTTCCCGCAGGTCCGGGCGCTGTTCATCGAGAGCTGGGTCCGGCTCGCCGCGATGGAGCTGTTCGGCGAGCGCGCCATCGACTACATGCGCTCCGGGAGCGCCGACGACCGCCGCTACCTGCTCTTCGACGCGATCGAGAAGATGAGCGTGAGCCGCCAGGGCGCGAAGGTCTACGACCTGATCGCCGACTGCATCGCGGCCCGGGGCTTCGAGAACGACATGTACTACCCGGTCGGCGCGGTCGCCATGATGGGCCTGCCCCGGCTCGAGGGCACGGTCCACGTCAACATGGCGCTGGCGCTGAAGTTCCTGCTGAGCTATCTCTTCAGCCCTACCGATCCGAGCCCGGCTGCCCTGCCGCCGCGGCGGCGCGATCCCGTGGACGACACCTTCCTCTTTCGCCAGGGTCCGGCCCAGGGGCTCGGCACGGTGGCCTTCCACGACTGGCGTGCGGTGTACGCCGCATGGGCCCACCTGCCGAACGTGAGGCTCCTGCTCGAGCAGGTCGACGCCTTCCAGGCGCTGCTCGTCGCGACGCCGCTGTCCAAGGCCCAGATGCGCGACCTGGATCTGCTCCTGGTCGTCGGCGACATCTTCACCACCATCGCCTACGGCGACCTCATCCTGCAGCAGGCGACGATCTGGGGCGTCGACGACGACCTGGTCGAGAGCATCTTCGAGGTCATGGTCGGAGACGTCTCCGCCCACGCTCTGACCCTGACGCGCAAGCCGTCGCTGACCGACGTGCAGGCCAGGGCCGCCGACGCGATCCAGCGCCGTCCGACCTTCGACGCCGAGCGCACCGCCCGGGTGTGGGCGGAGGCTCGCGCCACCGCCGGCACCTACGCGATGAACCCGTGAACCGACCGAGGAGGAGCAAGCGATGAGGAAGACGCGCGAGATCACGCCGCACGAGGACTACGGGTTCTTCGGCCCGGACTCCATCACCCAGAAGGTGTGGGGCCATCCCGCGGTCCCGCTGATGGGCATCGTACGAGCGGTGACGATCGAGGAGCTCGATCCCAACCTGCTCGCCGCCGTCCACAACACCGGCGCGAACTACGACCGGCTCGACACCCGCTACCCCAGGACGGTCCAGTACTTCGCCGCGGTGGCGTTCGCCGACAGCCGGACGGTCGCCAAGATGGCCGACGTGCTGGTCAAGATCCACTCCAAGGCGATCGGCATCGAACCGGTCAGCGGCAACCGCTACGACGCCAACGACCCCGACTCCCAGCTCTGGATCCTCGTCACGGGCTGGCACTCGGTCCTGACCGCCTACGAGACGTTCGGGCCCGGCAGGCTCTCCGACGCCGAGGTCGAGCGGTTCTGGGCGGAGTGCGCGATCGCGGCGGAGTTCCAGACCTGCGACCCCCGCGCGGTTCCCCGCACGCGCGAGGAGGTGCGCGCGTACTTCGAGGAGTGGCGTCCCAGGCTCGCGGCGAGCGAGGCCACCCAGCGGATGATGCACCATCTGCTGAACGGCACCAACGCGGTCCTTCCCCGCAGGGGTCTGCTGGGTCTGGTTCGTCCGGTCGCGAACGCGTTGATCTGCCGGGCGACGATCGCCACGCTGCCACGACACATGCGCCGGCTCGCCGACATCCGGCAGTCACGGGTGACGGACGCCGTGGTGACCGCGATCATGAAGGTGATGATGGCGGTCGTCCACCGGAGTCGCACGCTCCAGCGGTGGATGCTCCACATCCTCGCGCCGAAGACCCTGCCGATCATGGAGCCCGTCTGGCGGGGCATCCCGCCCCTCGACCCGGTCGTGCTCACGCCTGCCCAGGCGCGGGAACGCTACGGGTACGTCAAGCCGGCCCAGGCGCATCTCGATCTGCGTGCGCGTCAGCGGGCGCGTGTCTTCGACGACCGTCAAGCACCCAGCGACGAGGGCTTGATCGAGTCCCAGCCCATCCTTGGAACTCTCGGCTGAACGCCTGCCGCGGATCGCCTTCGCCGGTGGCTCCCGGTCGGTCACCACGGATGACCGTCCGGGAGCCAGGCGTTTCACCGTGGCCGAGGCGAGAGGCTAGTTCGCCGGCTGCTCGGACCCCACGACCCACATCGAGAAGAACTGCGACCCGCCGCCGTAGGCGTGCCCGAGAGCCCGGCGGGCGCCGTCGACCTGGTGCTCGCCGGCCCGGCCCCTGACCTGCAGGGCGGCCTCGGCGAAGCGGAGCATCCCGGAGGCGCCGATGGGGTTGGAGGAGAGGACTCCGCCACTCATGTTGACCGGCAGGCTGCCGCCGATCGCGGTCTCGCCGGCCTCGCTGAGCTTCCAGCCCTCGCCCTCCGCCGCGAAGCCGAGGTTCTCGAGCCACATCGGCTCGAACCAGGCGAACGGCACGTAGATCTCGGCACAGTCGATCTCGCGGGCGGGGTCGGTGATCCCGGTCGACTTCCACAACGCCGCCGCGGCCTCACGGCCCGCCTGCGGGTTGACCTGGTCGCGCTCGGCGGCCGAGGTGGGCTCCGAGCGCATCGCGGTGCCGTGGATCCAGGCGGGGGCGTCGTACGTCTTCGCGACGTCCTCGGCGGCGATCACCATCGCGCAGGCGCCGTCGGAGGACGGGCAGGTCTCGTCGTAGTGGATGGGGTCCCACAGCATCTGCGAGGCCAGCACCGACTCGACCGTGGTGCCCTCGTTGTGGAGGTGGGCGAAGGGGTTTCTCAGGGCGTTGTTGCGGTCCTTGGCCGCGACGATCGCCCCGATGTGCGAGGGCGCGTTCGCGCGGCGGATGTAGGAGCGTACGTGCGGGGCGAAGTAGCCGCCCGCGCCGGCGTGCACCGGCATCACGAACGGGATCGGCACCGACAGCGCCCACATCGCATTGGACTCCGACTGCTTCTCGAAGGCGACGGTGAGCACCTTCTTGTGCACGCCCGCCTGCACCAGCGAGGAGGCGACGATGGCGGTCGAGCCGCCGACCGAGCCGGCGGTGTGGACCCGCAGCAGCGGCTTGCCGGCCGCGCCCAGCGCCTCGGCCAGGTAGAGCTCGGGCATCATCACCCCCTCGAACAGGTCCGGCGCCTTACCGATGACGATGGCGTCGACCTCGTCGAGGGTCAGCCCGGCGTCCTCCAGGGCCCGGTCCATCGCCTCCCGGCACAGCCCGGCCATCGAGACGTCCTCGCGCTTGGCGCGGTGGTGGGTCTGGCCGATCCCGATCACGGCGGCTGGGATCTTCCCCATCAGTTTCGTCCTTCCATCACGCACACGAGGTTCTGCTGCAGTGCCGGCCCGCTGGTCGCGTGGCCGAGCACCTTGTCGGCGCTGCCGTCCCAGATCCGCTTCGCGGCCTCGCCGATCCGGAGCGCCCCGGCACTGAACATCGGGTTGGCGGCGAGCGCCCCACCCGAAGGGCTGACCTGTACGTCACCACCCAGCCCGAGCGCGGAGCGCAGGACGAGCTCCTGGTGGCTGAACGGCGCGTGCAGCTCGGCGACCTGGACCCCTTCGACGCCGCCCACGGCGGCCGCGGCCCGCTGCGCCGAGCCCGAGACGGTCAGGTCGCGGGTGCCGAGGTGGAGACCGTCGGAGCTGTGCGCGATCCCGGTGATCCAGGCAGGACGCTGGTTGGCCTCGTAGGCCCGGTCGCCGGCGGCGAGCACGATCGCAGCCGCGCCGTCGGTCACCGGAGCACAGTCGTGCTTGCGCAGCGGGTCGGCGAACATCGGCCGGGCGAGCAGCTCGCGCACCGACGAGCCGCCGGCGCGCACGGCGTACTCGTTCTTCTCGGCGTCGGTCAGGGACCGGTTGACGATCTCGGCCATCGCGGCCTCGTCCCAGAGCCCGGCGTCCAGCCCGAGGCGCGCCTGCAGCGCGGCCAGGGAGACGGTGTCGGGCCACAGCGGCGTCATCGTGTAGGGGTCGAGCTGCAGCGTCAGCGTCCGGCGCAGCACGCCCGCCGACGCCTTGCCGAACCCGAAGACCAGCGCGGTGTCGACCTCGCCGGTCTGGATCTTGATCCACGCCTCGTAGAGCGCCCAGGCGGCGTCCATCTCGACGTGCGACTCGTTGACCGGCGGAAGCACGCCGATCGCGTCGATCGCGCTCACGAACGAGAACGACCGGCCGGCCAGGTAGTCCGAGGAGCCGGAGCACCAGAACCCGATGTCCTTCTTCGCCCATCCGGTCTGCTCGTAGCACTCGGCCAGGATCGGCACGAGCAGCTCGGCCATGCTCGGCGACCCGTCGAAGTCCTTCATCTGTCGCTGGGCGAACCCGACGACGGCAACGTCTCTCATGTGGTCCTCTCCCGGGCCTAGAGGTGGTGCTTGTAGCTGTCGAAGTCCGCGTCCGGCTCACCGGTCGGCGCGAAGTGGCTGATGTTCTCGATGCTGGTGCCCCACTCCTCGCGTGGCTTCCACACCGCCTTTACCCGCATCCCCATCCGGACCTCCTCGGCCGGGACCTCCAGGATCAGGTGCTGCAGCGCGATGTCGGCTCCGTCGAGGAGGACGTACGCGGAGACGTACGGCGGCTTGATCCGCTGCCCCAGGAACGGGACGTTCACGACACAGAAGGTGGTCACCGTCCCGACGTGGGAGAGCTCGACCTCCTCCGAGGTGGGCACGCCGTCGGTCGGGCAGGCGCCGCGCGGCGGGACGTAGACCTTCCTGCACTTCGGGCACCGCTGGCCCAGGATCCGGCCCTCGGCCAGGCCGCGGAAGAACGAGGACTCCTCCGGCGAGGCCGCGTAGCGGTAGTCGAGGCTGACCGGGGTGACGATCAGGCTGACATCCTCGGTGCCTCCCACGGGCGTGCCCGTCTCAGGCGCGTTGCCGGCATCGGCCACGAAGACCAGGTCGGTGACCGCCCCGGTGCGTTCCTCGGCCCAGCGCGCGCGGACCTTCATCCCGGTCTCGATGTCGTCGGGGGAGGCGACCTCGACCGCGTGCAGCCACGGGGTGTCGGCGCCGTCGATGGTGATCAGCGCGAACGCGAACGGCTTCTGGAACGGCTGACCGGCGACGGGCTCGCTGACCCAGGTCCACGACGTGACCGTGCCGGTGTCGGGGAGCTCGACGAACTCGGTCACGGCCTGGTGCGTGACCGGGTCGTACTCGGGTGGTGGGACGGCCACTCGACCGTCACCGAGGCGTCCGCCCACGATGGTGGCGTCCCTCAGTCCGGTCAGGAAGCGGCCGAGCACCGGGCCTGTGGATCTGGTGTAGTCGAAGGCCACCGTCACGGGTGCCTGCAAGGTGCGACTCATGATAGAAAGTGAAACACGTTCTAGTATTGGCCACAACCCGTACTCCCTGCCGAACGGCTACGGAGCCCACGGACGAAGGAGTCGATGAGAGTGAAGCTGGGGCTACAGCTGGGCTACTGGGGAGCACAGCCGCCGAGCGGGGTCGGCGAGCTCGTCGCCGCCGCAGAAGAGGCCGGGTTCGACGCGATCTTCACCGCCGAGGCGTGGGGGAGCGACGCCTTCACGCCGCTGGCCTGGTGGGGCCGGGAGACCTCCAGGGTCCGCCTCGGCACCTCGATCGTGCAGATGTCGGGACGTACGCCGACCTCGATCGCGATGCACGCGCTGACGCTCGACCATCTCTGCGGTGGTCGGTTCGTGCTCGGGCTCGGGGTGAGTGGCCCGCAGGTGGTCGAGGGGTGGTACGGCCAGCCGTTCGGCAAGCCGCTGGCCCGCACCCGCGAGGTCGTCTCGATCATCCGCAAGGTGCTCGCCCGGGAGGCGCCGGTGACGAATGCCGGCCCCCACTACCCGCTCCCGTTCACCGGGGAAGGGTCGGTCGGGCTCGGCAAGCCGCTCAAGCCGATCGTCCACCCGCTACGTGCCGACATCCCGATCTGGCTCGGCGCGGAGGGGCCCAAGAACGTAGCCCAGACCGCGGAGATCGCCGATGGCTGGATCCCGATCTTCTACACGCCCCGGTCCGCTCCGATGTACGCAGACTGGCTGGCCGAAGGCTTCGCCCGGCCCGGCGCGCGGCGCACCGCCGACGACTTCGAGATCGCCGCGACCTGCCATCTCCAGATCGTCGCGGACGCGGAGGAGAAGAAGGCGGCGCTCGAGGCGATGAAGCCGTTCGCGGCCCTCTACATGGGTGGGATGGGCGCCAAGGAGCAGAACTTCCACAACCAGGTCTTCGAGCGGATGGGCTACGCCGAGCTCGCCGGCCAGGTCCAGGCGCTCTACCTGACCGGTGAGAAGGAGAAGGCGACCGCGCTCATCCCCGACGAGCTCGTCGACGACCTGCACATCATCGGCACCGAGGGTGAGGTACGCGACAAGGTCGCCCAGTGGGAGGAGACCGGTGTGACCACGCTGCTGCTGAGCCTCGGCTCGGCCGCCGATGTCCGCCGGATCGCCGAGGTGCTCGGGTGACGGCGGCGCGCCTCTCGCGGGCGGTCCGCTGATGGCGGTCTACGCCGTCACGGGGTCTGCCTCGGGCATGGGCGCCGCGGTGGTCGAACGGCTCGTCGACGCGGGCCACCGGGTCGTGACCGTCGATCTGCGCGACGCCGATGTGGTCGCGGACCTGTCGACCTCGGAGGGCCGCCGCGACGCCGTCGAGAAGGTGCTGGCAGCGGTCGGCGGCCGGCTCGACGGCGCCGTCCTCGCTGCCGGGCTCGGACCGGCCCCGGGGCGCGAGCGGCCCACGCTGATCACCCAGGTCAACTACGTCGGCGTCGTCGAGCTGCTGGAGGGCTGGCGCGAGGCGCTGGCGGCCGCCGGAGACGCCAAGGTCGTGGTCTTCTCCAGCAACTCGACCACGACGATGCCGCTGGTCCCGGGCCGGGCGGTCGCCGCGCTGCTCGCCGGCGATGCGGAGCGGGCGGTGAAGGCGTACCGGGTCTTCGGGAGGAACGCGCCCGCGATGGCCTACGGCGCCTCGAAGGTGGCCGTGACCCGCTGGCTGCGGCGGCGTGCGGTCGAGCCGGACTGGATCGGTGCCGGGATCCGGCTCAACGCGATCGCGCCCGGCGCGGTGCTGACGCCGCTGCTGGAGAAGCAGCTGGCCACGCCGAGCGAGGCGAAGGCGATCCGGTCGTTCCCGGTCCCGGCGGGCGGCTACGGCGACCCGGGCCTGCTCGCCGACTGGGTGATCCACATGCTGAGCCCGGCCGCGGACTTCATGGTCGGCAGCGTGGTCGTGGTCGACGGCGGCAGCGACGCCTGGTTCCGGGCCGACGACTGGCCGCGGCCGGTGCCCGGCCGGCGGCTGCGGGGCTATCTGCGCAGGATGCGCGAGTTCAGGAAGGAACGTCGATGACCGACCCGCTCGCTCCCGCGACCCTGGGCCCGGTGACGCTGCGCAACCGGGTGATCAAGGCGGCGACCTTCGAGGGCGCATCACCGGGCGCGCTGGTCTCGGACCGGCTGATCGACTACCACCTCGCCGTGGCCGAGGGTGGCGTCGGGATGACCACGGTCGCCTATCTCGCGGTGGCCCCGGAGGGACGTACGCATGCCGACTGCATCTACTGGCGGCCGGAGGCCCTCGCTGGGCTGCGGCGGCTGACCGAGGAGATCCACAAGACCGGCGCCAAGGTCTCGGCCCAGATCGGCCACGCCGGACCTGTGGCGAACGCGAAGTCCAACGGCGCCGCCTCGCTGGCGCCGGCGCGGTCGTTCAACGCACTCGGGATGGCCTTCAACCGCGCCGCGACCGCCGAGGACCTCGCCCGGGTCGTCGAGCAGCACGGGGCGGCCGCGCGGATGGCGGTCGAGACCGGCTTCGACGCGATCGAGGTCCATCTCGGCCACAACTACCTGCCCAGCTCGTTCCTCAGCCCGCGCCTCAACCCGCGCACCGACGAGTTCGGCGGATCGCTGGCCAACCGGGCCTCCTTCCCACGCCGGATCCTGGCCGCGGTCCGGGAGGCGGTCGGGGGCCAGGTCGCCGTGCTCGCCAAGATGAACATGCGCGACGGCTACCGCGGCGGGTTCGACCGGCCGGAGTCGGTCGAGTTCGCGCGGCTGCTGGAGGCCGACGGACACCTGGACGCGCTCGAGCTCACCGGCGGCTCCTCGTTCATGAACCCGATGTACCTCTTCCGCGGCGACGCCCCCTACCGGGAGATGGCCGCCAACATGCCGCTGCACCCGGTGATCAGGATGGGGATGCGGATGGTGGGGAAGGGCTTCTTCAAGGAGTACCCCTACAAGCGGCTCTACTTCCTCGACAACGCCCGCGAGTTCCGCCGCGCGCTCACGATGCCGCTCGTGCTCCTCGGCGGGGTCACCGACCTCACCGGGATGCGGACCGCGATGGACGAGGGCTTCGAGTACGTCGCGATGGCCCGCGCACTCCTACGGGAGCCGGACCTGGTCAACCGCCTGCGGGAGGACCCGACAGCGGTGTCGCGATGCACCCACTGCAACCTGTGCATGTCGACCATCTACCCGGGGACCCACTGCCACCTCGACGACGAGCACGTCTACGGTGAAGCTCACCCCATCCTGCTGCCCCCATCGTGAACGCGAGGACCGAGATGTCGATGCACTACGGACGTGCCCACCACCCGAAGGCTCCTCCCGGCTACGTCCACGACGACATGACCGACGCCGAGATCAAGGAGCGGGAGGCCGCCCTGGTCCCGCTGACCGACTCGGTGCGCGGGCTCGTCGACGCCGTGGTGCGCACCCAGGTCCCGGACGCGGTCCTCGACGACGTACGCCGCCGGGTCGAGGCGCTGACCGAGGAGCTGCTCGCCGAGGCGCTGCCGGGTCCGCACGGGGTCCGGTTCGGGGCGGACGGCGGCTTCCGCAACTACGGCAACCCGGTGGTCGGGAAGGGCAACGCCTTCGCCCCGCCGCTGGTGGTCCGGCGCGACGGCGAGGACGTCTGGGCCGACTTCGAGCTCGGCCCGGCCTACGAGGGCCCGCCGGGGCTCGTTCACGGTGGCGTCTCCGCGCTGATCCTGGACCAGCTGCTCGGCGAGGCCGCGTCGGCGGGCGGCCGGCCCGGGATGACCGGCACCCTGACGATCGTCTACCGGCACGGCACCCCGCTGGGTCCGCTCCGCGGCGAGGCGCGGATCGAGTCGACCGAGGGTGTGAAGGCGACCGTACGCGGCCGGCTGCTGACCCGTCCGGACGACGGCTCCGAGCCGACGCTGTGCGTCGAGGCCGAGGGGATCTTCATCCTGCCCCGTTGGGCCCGCGAGGCGATGGCCGATGCCGACCGGGAACACGTCGGCGACGCCTAGACTCTAGAACACGTTCTAGGTTCACGGTATGGTGCGGGACATGGATACCAGCCGCATCGGTCCCCACAACGGTCATCTGATGGTCTCGGCGCTGGAGCGCCACAAGCACCGTCCGATCATGATGGTCTCGACAGGCTCGACCACCGATGCTCCGGTGAGTCTGACCGGGGCGGAGGTGGCGGCCCGGATCAGCCAGTACGTCCAGGCCTTCGAGGCGCTCGGCGCCGGCACCGGCTCCGCGACCGCGCTGCTCGCGCTCAACCGTCCCGAGGTGCTCTTCATCCTCGGCGCCGGCCAGACCCAGGGATTCCAGCGCACCTCGCTGCACCCGCTGGGCAGCGCCGAGGACCAGGCGTACGTGATCAACGACGCCGGGATCACCGGCATCGTCATCGACCCTTACTTCGCCGACCGAGCGGTCGAGCTGCTCGAGCTGTGCCCGGGCCTCAAGCAGGTGCTGACCATCGGCCCGGTGCCGCCGCAGCTGGCCGAGGTGGGGGTCGACCTGGTCGCCGCGGCCGCGACGTATCCGGTCGAGCCGTTGAGCGCGCGGCTGCTCCCGCCCGACCACGTCACCTCGATCACCTACACCGGTGGGACGACCGGCAAGCCCAAGGGTGTCGTCGGCCTGGCCGGTTCGTTCGCGACGATGACCCAGGTGCAGCTCTCCGAGTGGGAGTGGCCCGAGGCGCCGCGCTTCCTGATGTGCACGCCCCTCTCGCACGCCGGGGCCGCCTTCTTCGTGCCGGTCGTGATCAAGGGTGGCACGCTCTTCGTGCTGCCGAGGTTCGACCCGGCCGAGGTGCTCGCGACCATCGAGCGCGAGCGCATCTCCTCGCTCATGGTGGTGCCGACGATGCTCTACGCGCTCCTGGACCACCCCGACTCACGCACCCGTGACCTGTCCTCGCTCGAGACCGTCTACTACGGCGCCTCCGCGATCAACCCCGTGCGCCTGGCCGAGGCGATCGAGCGGTTCGGGCCGATCTTCGCGCAGTACTACGGCCAGTCCGAGGCTCCGATGGCGATCACCTACTTCGCCAAGACCGACCACGTCGACGCCGACGGCAGGCCGATCACCCACCGACTCACCTCCTGCGGCCGCCCCTCGGCGCTGGTGCGTACGGCCCTGATCGGTCCCGACGGCACCCCGGTCGCACCCGGCGAGCCGGGCGAGATCTGCGTCGCCGGACCCCTGCTCTCCGGCGGCTACTGGCAGCTGCCCGAGATCACCGCCGAGACCTTCCGGGACGGCTGGATGCACACCGGTGACGTCGCCCGCGAGGACGAGGACGGCTTCTGGTACATCGTCGACCGCACCAAGGACATGATCGTCACCGGCGGCTTCAACGTCTTCCCCCGCGAGGTCGAGGACGTCATCGCGACTCATCCGGCCGTCGCCCAGGTGGCCGTCATCGGCACCCCTCACGAGAAGTTCGGCGAGGCCGTGACCGCCGTCGTCGTACGTCCCGGCGCGGCCCTCACCGACGAGGTCGTCGCCGAGATCCAGGCGCTGGTCAAGGAGCGGAAGGGCTCGGTCCAGGCGCCGAAGTCGGTGATCGAGGTCGACGAGATCCCGATGACCGCCCTCGGTAAGCCCGACAAGAAGGCCCTCCGGGCCCGCTTCTCCGGCTGAGGACCTCAGGCGTACCGCACCGCGTACCGGAGGTGGGTGACGCCGCGACCTTCCAGGCGACGGACGGGCTCGAGCTCGACCGGTCCGACCCCGTCGTCGGGGAAGAGTCGTCGCCCGGCGCCGAGGAGCACCGGCACCAGGTGGACCTCGATCTCGTCGAGCTGCTGGGCGGCGAGGAGCGACTGGGCGAGGCCGGCGCCGTGGGCCATCACGGCCCTGCCGCCGGCCGCCTCGCGTGCCTCCTCGGCGCACCGCTCGACGTCGGTGTAGTAGCGGGCGCTGCCCGGCGGCACGTCGTCGGGGCGATGGGTGAGCACGTGGATCGGCACGCCGTCGTGGTGGTCGCCGCCCCAGCGATCGGCGAGCTCGTACGTACGCCGCCCCGAGATCAGCGCTCCGGTGGCGAGGTACTCGCGGTAGACGTCGCCGTTCACGCCGGCGTCGTGCCTGTCGTCGAGCCAGTCGAAGATCCGCCCGCCGCCCCGCCCGAGGCCCTGGCCGTGGCGGTCGTCGGGGCCGGTGACGAACCCGTCCAGGGTCATGGACATGGTCAGTCGGATCGGTGTGCGTGAAGTCTCGGACATGGGAACCCTCCTGGGGTGGCGGTGAGGCGTGGCCGGTCGACCACGCTCACCAACACCACGATCGGGTTCTGCTCAATCAGACAGCCGGGACTCAGCGTCCCTTGAACTCCGGCTTGCGCTTCTCCAGGAAGGCCTTGGGGCCCTCCTTGGCGTCCTCGGAGGCGAAGACGGCGGCGCCGACCTTGGCATCGTCGGCCCAGCACTCCTCCTCGTGCTTCCCCTCGGAGTCGCGCATGGTGCGGAGGATGGCCTGGACCGCGAGCGGGCCGTTGGCGGCGATCATGTCGGCGAGCTCGTGGGCCTTCGCCAGGGCGGTGCCGTCGGGAACGACGTGCCCGATGAGGCCGAGCTCTTTGGCCTCGGGGGCCTTCAACGTACGTCCGGTCAGCAGCAGCTCGGCGGCGACGGTGTAGGGGATCTGGCGGGGGAGGCGGACCGCGGAGCCGCCCATCGGGTAGAGCGACCAGCGCGCCTCGGCGACGCCGAACTTGGCGGACTCGCCGGCCACCCGGATGTCGGTGCCCTGCAGGATCTCGGTGCCGCCGGCGATGGCGGGTCCCTCGACGGCTGCGATGAGCGGCTTGGTGAGCCGGAACCCCTTGAGCAGGCCCTTGAGCACCGTCGGGTCGAAGCCCTCCTCGAAGGATTCCGATGGCGGCTTCTCGTCGGCCGTCTTCAGGTCCATCCCGGCGCAGAAGTAGCCGCCGGCGCCGGTCAGGATGCAGACCCGGATCTCCGGGTCGGAGTTCACCCGGTCCCAGGCGTCCTCCATGATCCGCAGCATCTCGGAGGAGAGCGCATTGCGGCGCTCGGGACGGTTCATCGTGACGATGAGCTTGTGGCCGTCCTGCTCGACGATCGCGTGCGGCGTCTCGGCAGAAGATTCTGTGATCGGCATGACATCGACCCTAGCGGAAAACTGAAACGTGTTCTAGTCTCGCAGTCATGGCGCTGAACCTTGCTGACCTCTTCGAACACGCCGTCGACGCCGCGCCCGAGAAGGTGTCGGTCCAAGTCGGCGACCGCACAGTGACCTACGCCGAGCTCGAGCGTGAGTCCAACAAGCTGGCCCACTACCTGGCCGCCCAGGGGATCGGGAAGGGCGACCACGTCGGGCTCTACTCCAAGAACTCCGTCGAGCACGTCGTCGCCCTGCTCGCGATCCTCAAGATCCGTGCCGTCGCGATCAACGTGAACTACCGCTACGTCGCCGGTGAGCTGGAGTACCTCTTCGAGAACGCCGACCTCAAGGCCCTCGTCCACGACCGCGTCTACGCGCCGCTGGTCGCCGAGGTCGCTCCGAAGCTGGAGGCACTGAAGACCTTCGTGGCGGTGCCCGACCCGCTCGAGCCCGGCGACGACTCCGACCTGAGCGCGTTCGGCGGCGTCACGCTGGAGGAGGCGCAGGCCGGCCAGTCCGACGCCCGCGACTTCGGCGAGCGCAGCCCCGACGACATCCACGTCATCTACACCGGCGGCACCACCGGGTTCCCCAAGGGCGTGATGTGGCGCCACGAGGACTTCTGGCGGGTGCTCGGCGGCGGTATCGACTTCATGACCGGTGTGCCGCTGGAGGAGTACGACCAGTCCAAGCAGGCCGCCGGCGACGGCCTCATCACGCTCCCGTTGAGCCCGCTGATGCACGGCGGCGCCCAGGCGAGCCTGCTCATGCACCTCTTCGCCGGCCAGGTGACGATCCTGGAGCCCAAGTTCGACCCGGTACGCACCTGGGAGATCGTCGACCGCGAGAAGGTCCAGATGATGTTCATGACCGGCGACGCGATGGCGGTGCCGCTCATCGACGCTTACGAGGCTGGCGGCTTCGACGGTCAGTCGCTGTTCGCCATCGCCTCCAGCGCCGCGATCTTCTCCAAGTCGGTCAAGGAGCGCTGGATGAAGGCGTTCCCGAACGCGGTCTTCACCGACTCGATCGGCTCGACCGAGACCGGCTTCCAGGGCACCGGCCTGCAGGATGCCTCCGCGCTCTCGACCGACGGGCCGGTGGTCACCGCTGGTGCGCACACCGCCGTGATCGGCGATGACGGCCACCCGCTCGACCTCGCCAAGGACGTCGGCAAGATCGGCCGCACCGCCCGCAAGGGTCACGTGCCGGTCGGCTACTACAAGGACCCCGAGAAGTCTGCGAAGACCTTCGTGGAGATCGACGGCGAGCGCTACGCGATCCCGGGCGACAACGCCCGGATCGAGGAGGGCAACCGTCTCACACTCCTGGGCCGCGGCTCGAACTGCATCAACACCGGTGGCGAGAAGGTCTACCCCGAGGAGGTCGAGGCGGCCATCAAGGCACACCCGGACGTCTACGACACGCTCGTCGTCGGCATCCCGGACGAGCGTTACGGCCAGGCGGTGGCCGCGGTCGTCGAGCCTCGACCGGGCGCGACGATCGAGCTCGAGGGGCTGCGTACGTTCCTGCGGGCGCACCTGTCCGGCTACAAGCTGCCCCGAGCCCTGACCATCGTCGACGAGGTGCCCCGCAACGCCACCGGCAAGGCCCAGTACCCCAAGGCCAAGGAGATCGCCCTGGCCAGCCAGGCGACCGAGCAGGACTCCGAAGGAGCAACAGCATGATCCGTACGCCATTGTGCGAGGCATTCGGGATCGACTACCCGATCTTCGCCTTCACCCCCTCCGAGCACGTGGCCGCGGAGGTCTCCAAGGCCGGCGGGCTGGGCGTGCTGGGCTGCGTACGCTTCAACGACGCCGAGGAGCTCGACCGCACCCTCACCTGGATGGACGAGAACACCGAGGGGAAGCCCTACGGCGTCGACGTGGTCATGCCGATGAAGGTGCCGACCGAGGGCACCTCGACCGACCTGTCCGCCTACATCCCGGCAGAGCACACCGAGTGGGTCGACAAGACGCTGCTCTCGCTCGGCGTCCCGCCGCTGCCCGAGGGGGAGGGGCGTGAGGGTGTGCTGGGTTGGCTGCACTCGACGGCCCGCTCGCACGTCGACGTCGCGCTGCAGCACCGGCCGGTGCTGATCGCCAACGCGCTCGGCACCCCTCCCAACGACGTGATCGAGAAGGCGCACGAGCACGGGATCAAGGTCGCCGCGCTCGCGGGCGCCCCGAAGCATGCGGTCTCGCACGTCTCCAACGGCGTCGACATCATCGTCGCCCAGGGCTACGAGGCCGGTGGGCACACCGGCGAGATCGCCTCGATGGTGCTCCAGCCCGACATCGTCGACGCGGTCGGGCCCGACGTGCCGGTGCTGGGGGCCGGCGGGATCGGGTCGGGCCGGCAGATCGCCGCCTCGCTCGCGCTCGGCGCGCAGGGCGTGTGGACCGGCTCCATCTGGCTCGGGACGTCGGAGTACCGCAACCTCAACACCCACGCCGGCTGGGAGACCGCCTTCACCCGCGCGACCTCGGCCGACACCCGGCGGATGCGGATCTACACCGGCAAGCCCGCGCGGCTGCTGAAGTCGAAGTGGACCGACGCCTGGGAGGCCGAGGGCTCGCCCGCACCGTTGCCGATGCCGCTGCAGAACCTGCTCGTCTCCGACGCCCACAACCGCATCAACGCGGCGGGGGACCCTGATGTCGTCGCGATGCCGGTCGGTCAGATCGTCGGCCGGATGAACGAGGTGCGTACGGTCGCAGAGGTCATGGCCGACCTGATCGCCGAGTTCGAGGCGACCGTCAAGCGGCTGGACGCGATCTCCGAGGGGTAGCGGAACCCGCAGTAGAAGCCTCAGAGGCGTCGGCTCGAACGAGCCGGCGCCTCTTTTGTACGCCCAGATGTCCGTTCGCCCTACGGCGAAGCACTATCGCACAGCCTGGTTGCTGCCGCCGCTATCGCACGCACAACCCGCCACGAGGAGCGAGAGGCTGACAGGATGGGGCAGGTGACGATCTCGAGCTACGTACGTGACGGACTCACCTTCGACGTGATCGACTCGGGCCCCGCCGACGGCGACCCGGTCGTGCTCCTACACGGGTTCCCGGAGCGGGCGACCTGCTGGCGCGAGGTGTCGCCGATCCTGCACGAGGCCGGCTTCCGCACCCTCGCGCCGGACCAGCGTGGCTACTCGCCGGGTGCCCGGCCGCGCACCCGCCTCGGCTACGGCGCCGGCGAGCTGGTCGAGGACGTGGTCGCGCTGATCGACCAGATCGGCCGTCCGGTCCACCTGGCCGGGCACGACTGGGGGAGTGCGGTCGGCTGGGGAGTGGCGGCCAAGCGGCCCGACCTGGTCCGGAGCTGGACCGCGATGTCGGTACCGCATCCGGTCCCGTTCGCGCGGTCGATGAAGGGCCCGCAGCGACGAAAGTCGGCCTACATGGCCTACTTCAACATCCCGTTCCTCCCCGAGCTGGTCTCCGGGCGCGGCGGCCGGATGGAGCGGATGATGCGGGGGAGCGGCTGGGCCGACGACGACATCGAGCGCTTCCGCGAGGAGATCGTCGACTACGGCGCGCTCCCGGGAGGCCTGGGCTGGTACCGCGCCCTCTTCCTGGCCCCCCGCGTCGGCCGGGTCTCGGTCCCGACGACCATGCTCTGGAGCGACCGCGACGTCGCGATCGGCCGCACCGCGCTGGAGGGCAACGAGAGCTCCGTCACCGGCCCCTACGAGTTCATCGAGCTCACCGGCGTCAGCCACTGGATCCCCACCAAGGCGCCCCAGGCGGCTGCCGACGCGATCCTCTCGACCATCGCGAGGGCGGATCGGCGTGAGTGAAGATCCGGGCCGGGTGGCGCGCCATGCGGCGGTGGCTGGTGTCGCCGCTGCGGCCGGTGCGTCGGCGGGGGTCGGGCTGATGAAGCTGCTGTTCTCGCCGGCCGTCACCTTCTTCGGTCGATTCGTCGAGGTGGAAGAGGCAGACACCGGATCCGTCGTGGGCGACGCGCTCACGGGCGGCTTCGGGGCGCTGGGGGCGGTGCTTGCCGCGGTCTTCTTAGCAGCCGTCGTGCTGCTCACCGTGGTGGTGGTGATGCCGTCGGCGGCGATGGGTCTGGCACTCGGAGCATCCGGTTTCGGCCGTGCCTGGCTGGCTGTCCTGATCGCCCTACCGCTCGCCGTGGTCGGATTCCTCGGTATCGGTCAGCTGCTGCCGGGTTCGGTCCCGTGGTGGTTCTGGCCGGCGATCACGGCGGTCGCGGGCGCGGCATCGGTCTGGCTCGCCGCCGCGGTCCCTACTCCGTCCCGCCGGCGGTCGGCGACGTCGGCCGGGGTGCGGTGTCGCGAGCCGTGATCGCTTCGCCGACACCCTGGATGGCCGTACGGATCATGTCGCCGTACGCCCCGGGTGGAAGTGCCGCCACGCGTTCCTCGGCCTTGCCGATCTGTTCAGCCGCGGCCGCGAAGGCGCCCAGCCGCCGGAGGTTGTCGGCGATGTTGAGGTGCAGGCTCGGGTAGAACCCGGCGACCTGCAGGCTCGCGTCGTGCTCCTGCGCCCGTTGGTCGGTGAGGGCCTCGGCGGCGCCACCATCGGGGATCTTGCCTGGTTTGTTGACGTCCATGTGCACCAGTTCGCCGGGCCGCTCACGCGCGTAGCGCACCATGGTCTTCTTCGAGGCCCGCAACAGCTCACCGGTGATCGAGTCCAGATCGCACAAGAGCGGCACGGCATGACGGGCCAGCACCCGAGACACGGTCCGCGGCGAGATGTTCAGCTCGACCGCGACCCAGTCACGGCCGCGACGCTCGCGGGCACGAGTGCGGTCGCGACGAACGATCAACCAGGCCGGCCTCGCCCTCGGCCTCGAGCCGGCCGATCCATTTCGCGACACAGCGACGCGAGATTCCCGTCGCCGTGGCGATATGCGCCCGGGGCCAACCAGCACGGTGACGATGAATGATCAGCAACCTGCCGTGAAACGTGGTGCGAGCGTTACGGTGGGATACGAGCGCCTCCTGGGCGGCGTGAATCTCGACAATCCACACCTCACCCGGAGGCTCTCTCCACGTCAACGACCTGCTACCGACCTCATGGCCGGGTACATCTAGCGGGGCGGGCTGTTCAGTACTTCCGCGACCAGTTGAGTGTCCATGTACTCGGTGATCTCGCGGATCCGGCCATCCTCGAATCGAAACACGAAGCAATACTTGTTGTCGTAGCGCGGGCCGGCTTTCGTTGTCACGCGGCCCTCCGCCTCGACCACCACGATGTCGTCCTCGGCGACGAACCGGCTCGCGGTGTTCGTGTACGTGTCGGCGAACTGCGCGCCCAACGGCCCGAGCAGGTCTCGACGAACGGCGTCCTTGCCGGTGAAGCTGCCCGCCCAGCTGTTGTGTCCGCTGACCGTCCAAACCACGTCGTCATCCATGGCGGCGAGCAACAGGCGGATGTCGCCGCCGGCCCAGGCGTCGAACGCCTCGCGCAGGAGTTGCTTGTTCTCGGCTGTGCTCATGTGTCCTCCTGGGGTTCGGGAGACACCGTAGACCGCTCGCGGTTTCATGAAGGCTGCTTCGACAGACTCCGGCACGGGCGTGGGCCCGCGACGAGATCAGACGGGCGGCCGATCCGCAGCGTCTGCTGGGTCACCCGGTCAGCGATGAACTCGAAGCGCTTCTCGATGGGGAAATAGCGGTGAGGTTCGACGCCGAACTGGAGGCGGTGCGGCGAAGCTGTGTGCGGCGTCGGGACGGCACACCGAGTTCGAGGCCGAACACGTCCTCCCGTCGCCGCAGCGAGATGTGCTCGCTTCCAGCCTGATTGGTGGCGTCGAACGATCAGCCGGACTCGCCGCACCAACGTCCTGGCTGGGTACAGCCAGTGGCCCCAGGCGGTGGTCTATGTGCGTCTGGCGAAGCGGATGTCGCCGTTGGGTAGGCGTTCGTGGAGGTAGGTGGGGTCGTGGGCGCGGTGGTGGTGATGGGAGCAGAGGAGGGCGGCGTTGTCGAGGTCGGTGGCACCGCCTTGGGCCCAGGCGATCCAGTGGTGGGCTTCGGCCCAGGTGCCGGGGATGTCGCAGCCTTCGGCCTCGCAGGTGGCGGTGCGGAGGAGGAGGGCTCGGCGTTGGGCTGCGGTGAAGAGGCGTTGTTTGCGGCCGAGGTCGAGGATCTCGGAGTTGCCGCCGAGGACGGCGGGGATGATGTTCGCGGTGCAGGCCAGCCGCCGAGCCTCGGCGGCGGTGATCGGGGTGCCGCCGAGGACCTGGGCGATGCCGGCTTCTGTGCGGAGCTGGTCGAGGTCGATGGTGACGATCACGGTGGTGGCGTCGCCGCTGTGGATGGGCAGCCGGGCGGGGTCGAGGGTCTCGAGCAGCTGGCACAACGCGCGACCCAGCCGACGGCCATAAGGAAGAAACTCACCCGTGTCGGTGCGGGTGCCGTCCTCGCGCCGGGGTGAGGCGAAGGCTTCCAGGGTGGTCGCGAGCCGGTCCGCTGCTGCGTCCGGGACCACGGCTGAGATGCGGGTGGTGCCATCGCCGAGGCGGCGCATGGCCAGGCGGGTCTTCTTGCGGGCGTGTGTTTCTTCGGCGGCGAGGCGTCGGGCTTCCTCGGCCTCGGCGATCTCGGGGGCGATGACCTCGAGGATGCGACGCCCGAGACGACGCAGCTGGACCGGGTCGAACTGGCGCGCGTAGGCGACTAGGGCCTCCTCGGCCTTCGTCTTCATCTCGACATCGAGATCAGCGGGGAGGTCGTCGAGGGCGTTGACGATGACGTGGGCTTGGGCGGGGTTGCAGGCACCGGCTCGCATCGCCGCGGCGACCAGGGCGTAGGTCCGGTCCAGTGCGGTAGCGAGGTGGAGGTCGGCCCGCAGGCTCTCGGGGCGCTGGTGGGTGTGGTGGTGCAGCCAGGCCGCCACATCCCGTGCGGCCGACTCCGCGGCGACGTCATCGGCAGCTGCGATCACCCGGAGTTCGAGCTCGGCCAGCTGGGCCTTGGCCCGGGCGATCTCGACCAGGGTGGCGGCCTTCTGGTCGGTGGCCATGAACGACGGGTTCGCATCGGCGACCCGATCAAGGGCGCCGGTGATCGTGACCACCGCCTCCAGCACGGGGTGTGGGGGTTGTTGCAGCGTGGTCATCGAACCGTCACCTCCCGACGTACGAACTCAAGGATCTGCACACGCAGATCCGTCTGGTTCGCTGGTCTTGGAGGCCCGGCAGTACGGGCTATTACTTACCCTCGCAGCTCGGCGCTCACGCCCCTGGTTCCCCTGGATTACCCACCTTCTTCGGGGTGGGCACGCCTCTTTCGAGGTGGTCGGCCATCACGTTTACGCCTACGCCGATCCTATCAGACAAAGCAAGATCAGGCGAACCCAGTTCATCTGAACCCGATCAGGGACAGGTATCCCCATCCAAAACCCGAACCGTTGCTGGGACCCAGACAAGTCAGGCAAATGGCACCCAACCCAGACACCCTGGCCTGTAAATCTCCCAACCCGAACAACGTATTGGCCCCACCCGCGCTGGAACCCAGATGCGAGACCAAAGAGACACACCCCAACCCTCCCCACCCGATCGCGGCCAGCGAACCGCGCGCCCCGACACGCCAAGGCCCACCGCCGCCCGCCAAGAGCCGAGGAGCCCCACGGCCGCAGCGGCAACGAGAACGCCCCCAGACGACCCGCCCCGCGTGCGGCACGAAGTATCGGGCGAGAAAGCGCGGCGAGCGGCGCGCGCCGCTCCAGCAGGGGAGGGAGCCCAGCGTCAGACCGCGATGGCGGCGAGCACGCCAGCGATCGCGAACACGAGCCCGATGGCGAAGACGGTCATCGCGGCGGAGTCGAGGCGGAAGTCGTTGCCGATGTCGTTGCCGATGTCGGTCAGGCCGGCGTCTCCGTCCGCAACAGCACTCCCGATAGATCGACGCGCTATCGCACATCCTGGTTGCTTGCCGCGATACCGCACAGACAACCGCCGCGAGAACAGGGGCTCCGGCGATCGCCGGAGCCCCTCTGAGATCTGCTCGAGGTCAGGACGCCGCGAACGCGCGCCCGATCCGCAGAGCCTGCTCGGTGGCACCTCCGAAGACGAACTCGAAGCGCTTGGCGGTGGTGAAGTAGCGATGCGCCTCGCCGTCGAGGTCGATGCCGACGCCGCCGTGGACATGGACGGTCGTGTGGGCCAGGCGATGGGCCGCGTCGGCCGCCCAGAGCTTGGCCACCGCGACCTGGTCGGCGGCGGGCAGCCCGGAGGAGACCCGCCAGACGGCCTGCCAGAGGGTGAGCCGCTGGGCCAGTACGTCGATGAACCCGTCCGCGAGCCGCTGGGAGACGGCCTGGAAGGTGCCGATGGCGCGGCCGAACTGCTCCCGGGTCTTGGCGTAGGACGAGGTGAGTGCGAGCGCGCCCTCGGTGACGCCCAGCAGCTCGGCGGCGGCAGCGACGGTCAGCAGCTCACCGAGGCGGGCAGCGGTGGAGGCGTCGCCGATCCGTCGAGCCGGGGCGGACGCGAACGAGACGAGCGCCGTGACGTCGCCGTCACTGGTGTGCTGCGCACGGCGGTCGACGCCCTCGGCTGAGGCCTCGACCAGGAAGACCCCGGTGGTGCCGTCCGGTGCCGAGGCGGTGACGAGGAACGCATCGGCGATCATCCCCGCCCTGACCAGCGTCTTCACGCCCGTGATCGTGTCGCCCGTGGCGATGACGATGGGGGAGTCGGGCAGATGGGAGTGCTCCTCGGCGACCGCGGCACACAGCACGCGAGACCCGTCGGCAACGCCGGTCAGCGCATTCGCAGCGGTCTCCGCGAGGAGCAGCCCGCAGGGGCCGTGCACCGCGAGCGGCACCGGCGCGACGCGTCGCCCCGTCTCGACGAGCACGCGGCACAGCTCGACGAGCCCGAGCCCGGCACCGTCGTACGCCTCGGGCAGATGGAGCCCGAGGAGCCCGGCCTCGCCGAGGGCGGACCAGAGGGCGGCGTCGAAGCGACCGCGGTCGCCGGCGTCTGTCTCGACCGTACGTAGCCGGTCGAGCGAGGTGGCATCGCCGATGATCTTGGCCGCGAGCTCGGCCGCGTCGTCGGATTCGGTGGTGAAGGAGAAGTCCATGGTGTCTCGCAATCGACTGTGTTGGTCTCGACACGCTCGCTGGCGCTCGCGGCTCGACCGACGGGTGGATGGGTCAGCGCTTGGCGGCGGGGAGGCCGAGGCCCACGTAGCCGATGATGTCTCGCTGGATCTCGTTGGTGCCGCCGCCGAAGGTCATGACCAACGACGAGCGGTGGAACCGCTCGAGGCGGCCGGCGAGGACGGCGCCAGGGGAGTCGGCCGTCACTCCGGCGTGCGGGCCGACGATCTCCATGAGCGTGCGGTAGACCTCGGTGGCCAGCTCCGAGCCGTACACCTTGGTCGCGGACGCCTCGGCCGGCGATAGCGCGACGCCGTGGTCGGCGTCGGAGGCGAGCTTCCAGTTGATCAGCGAGAGCGCCTCGATCCGCGCGTGCGCCCGACCCAACGCGACCTGCACCCACTCGGAGTCGATCACGCGGCTGCCGTCGGGCACGAGGGTGGTGCGTGCCCACTCCTCGACCAGCCCGAGCGAGTGCACCAGCGGCGCCGCCGAGGTGAGCGCGACCCGCTCGTGGTTGAGCTGGTTGGTCATCAGCGCCCAGCCCCCTCCGCGCGAGGAGACGAGGTTCGAGGCCGGCACGCGCACGTCGGAGTAGTAGGTCGCCGAGGTGCCGACGCCGGCGACGGTCTGGACCGGCGTATAGGAGAAACCCGAGGACGACGTCGGCACCAGGATCATCGACAGCCCCTTGTGACGTGACGCCTCCGGCTCGGTCCGGCAGGCGAGCCAGATCCAGTCCGCATACTGGATCAGCGAGGTCCACATCTTCTGGCCGTTGATCACCCACTCGCCGGTGCCTTCGTCGAGAACGGCGCGTGTCTGCAGCGAGGCGAGGTCGGTCCCCGACCCCGGCTCGGAGTAGCCGATCGAGAAGTGCAGCTCGCCGGCGAGGATCTTCGGCAGGAAGTACGCCTTCTGCTCCTCGGTCCCGAACCGCATGATCGTCGGGCCGACCGTGTTGAGCGTGAGATAGGGGATCGGCACCCCCGCCACGGCGGCGGCATCGGTGAAGATCAGCTGCTCCACCATGGAGCGGTCCTGGCCGCCGTACTCCTTCGGCCAGCCGATCCCGAGCCATCCGTCCGCGCCGATCTGCCGGATGGTCGAGAGGTAGACCTCCTTGTCGGCCTCGTCGCCGAACTCGCCAGACGCTCGCGCGAGCGCCGCGCGGCGCTCCGGCGTGACCAACTGGGCGAAATAGGAGTTGAGCTCTGAGCGAAGTTGCTCCTGGGCGGGTGTCAAGGCCACATGCATGTGATAAAACTAGAACAGGTTCTACGTTTTGAATAGGGCCCAGCGAACAGACCAGCGGAAGGTACGACCATGGCCGACCCCACCACCCAGACCCGCACGCTCGACCACGGCTCCCAGCCGGAGCGCTTCGCGCGCGGTTGGCACTGCCTGGGCCTGGCCAGCGAGTTCAAGGACGGCAAGCCGCACGCGGTCGAGGCGTTCGGCGGCAAGCTGGTCGTGTGGGAGAACACCCAGGGCGAGCTGGGCGTGCTCGACGGCTACTGCCGCCACATGGGCGGCGACCTCACCCAGGGGACCGTGAAGGGTGACGAGATCGGCTGCCCGTTCCACGACTGGCGCTGGGGCGCCGACGGCCGCTGCAAGCAGATCCCCTACGCCCGCCGGGTCCCGTTGCGTGCCCGTACGAAGGCGTACGAGACGGTGATCCGCAACGACTCACTGCTGATCTGGCACGACCCCGAGGGTTCGAAGGCCGACTACGACATCCTGCCGCCGGAGCTGCCCGACGTCAGCAACCGCGAGGTCTACACCGACTGGATCTGGAACACCGTCCCGATCAAGGGCAGCCACTGCCGCGAGCTGATCGACAACGTGGTCGACATGGCGCACTTCTACTACGTGCACTTCGCCTTCCCGACCGACTTCCGCAACGTCTTCGAGGACCACACCGCGACGCAGTACATGGCCTCGAAGGGGCGGCCGGACGTGGCCGGCGGCTACGGCGACGCCGACATGTTCCTGAAGTCCGAGGCGACCTACTACGGCCCCGCCTACATGATCAACTGGCTCGAGGTCGACTACAAAGGCTTCGTGACCGAGGTGATCCTGATCAACTGCCACATCCCGACCGGTCCGGACTCGTTCCTCCTGCAGTACGGCATCACCGTCAAGAAGCCCGAGGGCCTCGACGACAAGACCGCCAACTTCATCGGCAAGAAGTACGCCGACATGTTCGGCGACGGGTTCCTCCAGGACGTGGCGATCTGGGAGAACAAGGCGCCGGTGCAGAACCCGCTGCTGTGCGAGGAGGACGGCCCGGTCTACCAACTGCGCCGCTGGTACGAGCAGTTCTATGTCGACGTCGCCGACATCGAGCCGGAGATGCGTGCCCGCTTCGAGTTCGAGGTCGACACCACCAAGGCCAACGAGTTCTGGCACGAGGAGGTCGCCGAGAACCTCCGCCGGATCGAGGCAGAGAAGGCAGAGACCGCTGACGCCTCCGAGTCGAGTGACGCAGGGGTCAGTTGATGGCCTCGTTCGTCCCGACGTCGCAGGAGACCATCGAGGACCAGCGGCTCTACACCCAGGCCCGCCTGGTGGAGGTGGAGTGCCTCGACTGCCTCGCCCGCGTCGGGGTCAAGAAGAACAGCGAGCACCAGACCTCCGTCCAGTGGACGGCCGAGGCGCAGGCCCAGTGTCCGGATCTCGTACGCCGCAAGGCCGCCGCCGACGGCGCGCGGCTCGTCCACGCCCGCTGCCCTCGTCTGGCCGCGTCCATCGAAGCAGCCGTCGCCGACGGCCGGATCCAGATCGGAGCCGAGGATGGCTACTGACTCTTTCCTGCTGCCCGTCAGCGATGTCGTCAAGGAGACCGCCGAGGCGCACTCGATCGTCTTCGAGCTGCCCGAGGACGTGAAGCACGCCTTCCAGCCCAAGCCGGGCCAGTTCCTCACCGTCGCCGTGCCGAGCGACCGCGACGGTCTCGCGGCCCGCTGCTACTCGCTGTCCAGCGCTCCGGGCGACCCGCTCACGGTGACCGTCAAGCGCACCGTCGACGGCTACGCCTCCAACTGGATCTGTGACAACCTCCGTCCCGGTGACACGCTCCGCGTGCTCCCGCCGAGCGGGATCTTCACCCCCGCCGACATCGACGCCGACTTCCTGCTGTTCGCGGGCGGATCGGGCGTCACGCCGATCATCTCGATCGCCCGCACAGCTCTGCGGGAGGGCACCGGAAGGATCGTGGTCTTCTACGCCAACCGCGACGAGCGCTCGGTGATCTTCGCCGAGGAGTGGGCGCGGCTGGCCGCCGAGCATCCGGAACGGCTGCAGGTGGTGCACTGGCTCGAGTCGGTCCAGGGCCTGCCCACCGGCGAGCAGCTCAAGGCGTTCGCGGCCGACCACCTGACGTACGACGCCTTCGTCTGCGGTCCGGCGCCGTTCATGAAGGCGACGATCGCGGCGCTCAAGGAGCTGGAGTTCCCGCGGGCGCGGAGACACCAGGAGAAGTTCGCGTCCCTGGGCGGCAACCCGTTCGGGGATGTCGCCCCGGTCGAGGAGGCCGAGGCGGAGGTTGTCGACGGCGAGAGTGTGGCCCAGCAGCCGGTGACGCTGGAGATCGAGCTCGACGGCACCACGACGACCTACGACGACTGGGACCCGGGCACCCCGATGCTCGACTTCCTCGAGTCGAAGGGGGTCAAGGCGCCGTACTCCTGTCGCGAGGGGGAGTGCTCGGCCTGCGCCTTCCGGCTGCTCGAGGGCGAGGTGAAGATGGTGCGCAACGACGTGCTCGAGCAGGAGGACCTCGACGACGGGATCCGGCTGGGCTGTCAGTCGCTGCCGACCACCGACACCGTGCGCGGCACCTACTCCTGAGGGACTCGCGAGAGACACAGATCACCAACCGGTTGCCAGGTCGACGTGCCTGGCGCGATAGTGTCGCGCTGCCCGAACCACATCCCACCGGGTCATCCGCAGCGAATCAGAGCGGGTGGTCGGTGGGGCACAAGCGAGGTTTCCCCCCAACGTGTTCAATCGCAACTTCTACGCTGCCCAGGACGACCGACGGTTCGTCGTCGGCTATGCCCTCGACCTCGGTTTCAGGGTCTTCGACGCCTACTCGGCCCCCGGCCAGCCGCTGAGCGAGATCACCACGACGGCCTCGGCCTCGCTGCTCGCGGCCCGGCCTGCGTTCAAGCTCTACGCCCCCAACACCGGCCCCGAGCCGGTGATCACCCGGGTCGAGCTGGACGAGTCCGAGTTCGGTCCGTCGGCCTATGAGTACCAGTGCAGCGGGTGGGGCCTGATCAGCCTCAACTTCGGTGGGGTGGTCGGTCTCGGCGGGCTCGGCTGGAGCACCCTGACCACGATGGCCGAGGCCCGCGCGACCCGCTGGCACGCCGTCGAGCCGATCGGCCCCGCCCCCTCGGAGTGGAACTGGCCCGCCGTCGACGATGCGGCCGTCAAGATGTTCGAGGCGATCACCTCGATGGCCGGCACCGCCGTCGGCGACAGCCCGATCCTGGCGGCCGCGGGGCAGCTCATCAAGGACAAGGGTCTGCTCTACGAGTCCGGCGGCGGGCTGCACGCCCGACCCGGGCTCGGCTGACACCTGCCTCGGAGGTCGATACGCCAGGCGTATCAATGCCGCGTATATCGATACTTCACAACACCAGGTAGGCGCTCCTAGATTCTCGGGCATGGACGTCACCTGTGCAGCCAGCCTGATCCCGAGCCGCCTCGCGCCGGTGGCGTCGTGAACGCGGTCGAGGTGCACCATGTCGTCTCGGGCCGGGCCGATGGGCCCGTGGTGGTGCTGTCCAACTCGCTCGGCGCCACCCACGCGATGTGGGACGAGAACCTGCGCGATCTCGAGCGGCACTTCCGCGTGGTGCGCTACGACACCCGCGGACACGGAGGCTCGCCGGTCCCGCCCGGTCCGTACACGATCGACGACCTCGCCGACGACGTCGTCGCCCTCCTGGATCGCCTCGGCGTCGAGCGCGCTCACTTCGTCGGCCTCTCGCTCGGTGGCATGACCGGCATGCGGCTCGCCGCACGCAACCCCGACCGCGTCGACCGCCTCGTACTCCTGTGCACCGGCGCGCACCTCGCGCCGTCGTCCGCCTGGAGCGACCGCGCGGCCACGGTGCGTACGGACGGCAGCCGGGCCGTCGCGGAGGCGGTCATCGCCCGCTGGTTCACGCCGGGCTTCCTCCGAGCCAAGCCTGACGTGAAGGCGGCCTGCGAAGCGACCGTCGCGGCCACCCCGGACGAGGGGTACGCCGGTTGCTGCGAGGTCATCGCCGCCATGGACCTGCGCGCCGACCTCCCTGCGATCGCCGCGCCGACCCTGGCCATCGCCGGCGCCGACGACCCCGCCACACCTCCTGCGTATCTGAAGGAGATCGCCGAGACGGTCCAGGACGGCCGGCTTCTGGTGGTCCCCGACTCGGCGCACCTGGCCAACGCGGAGCAGCCCGAGACCATCACCCCGGCGATCATCGACCACCTCGAAGGACGCTGAGGGACACCGCGGCGGGATAACCCGATGCGGCGTTCGCGGACCCCCGTCAGGCGGTGCTCTACGACGTCTTCGACTCGTTCACCGATCGGCCGTCCGACCGGGCGACCAGCAGATAGCCGGCGCCGTCGGCGTCGACGGTCGTGGTCTCGACGGTCAGCCCGACCGTCTGCAGCTGAGCGACGAGCTCCTCGTAGCGGTAGGGCCAGAACGACAACCGCTCCGCGCACGTGTGGAGTGATCCGTCGGGCCTCACCTCGGTGACGGCGATCTCGAAGTGATGCTCCTGCTCCCAGTCCGGAGCGATCTGGGTGTGGTAGATAACCACCGCGTCGCGACCGTTGCGGCGGATCAGGTGATCGCGGACATCGATCCGGGAGCCACGAGCGCGCACGACCTCCCACATACGAGAGGTGAGCACGAGGCGCCCGCCCGGACGCAGCAGCTGTGCCATCGAGGCGAGCGCGGCCCCCACGCCCCGCACCCCCACCGCAGTGCCCCCGGCGTTTGCCAGGCCGAAACCCCCGGAGAATGAGGACCCCGCCCGAAGGTCGCAGAC